>JAEUJR010000724.1 GCA_016793585.1 Archangium sp. | reverse complement strand
GTGGCGTTGACGAGCACGTTCGAGAGGATGGGCATCGTGGCCTTCCGCTCGACGATGCCTTGCGCGCGGGAGAGGGCCTTCTTGAGTTCATCGGCGGCGATGCGGAATTCCATGGCGGCCGGGTGTAGCCCTGCAACCACCCTCGTTCAAGCTGATCAGCGCCGCGCTTTCCACAGGCTGCCAACTGGGCGAGAAGGCCCACGTGCGACGCCGGAAGGAACCGAAGTGGCTGTTGGCTGCGAAGGCGCGTGATGGCGTGGTCGAGGGAGGCGATTTTCTCTCTCGCGCGCTGTCACGGGCGGGCGTGCTGCCGCTGAACGAGGCCGAGCGGGCGATTCGCGAAGGCCGGGTGTCGGTCAACGGCAAGGTGGCCACGGTGGTGGTGGCGCCCATCGAAGCAGGCGACCGCATCGAGGTCGATGGTTCGCCGGTCGACGTGTCGCCCTCCACGCGGGTGCTCGCGTTTCACAAGCCGAAGGGCCTCGTGGTCGATGGGCGCGACCGCGAAGGCATCGGCACGGTGTTCGAGCGGCTCCACCAGCTGCTGCCGACGGAGCTCAAGGGCTACGGCTGGCTCGCGGTGGGCCGGCTCGACCGTGACACGACGGGGTTGTTGTTCTTCACCAACGACGAGCGCTTCGTGGCGCACGCGACCGACCCCGAGACGAAGCTGCCCAAGCGGTACGTGGCGACGGTGAGCGGGCGAATCAGTGACGCGAAGCTCGAGAAGCTGCGCACGGGCGTCGAGCTCGAAGACTTCTCGACCCTGCCGGCGAAGGCGGAGCGGCGCGGCCTGCACGACGTCGCCCTCACGCTGACCGAAGGGAAGTTTCATCAGGTGAAGCGCATGCTCGGGGCGGTGGGGCTGGCGACGCTCGAGCTGCATCGCGAGGCAGTGGGCGAGTACGTCATCGACGTGCCCCTCGACTCGATTCGGTTGCTCACCGACGAAGAGGTCGAGCGCCTGCTCGGGTATCGCCCTCGGCACCTGAGCTGACCTGCGAAGAAAGATGTCCCCGGGCGTTGCGGTGAGACGACTCACGCGCATGCGCTGCTTCCTGCTCCTTCTTCTGTTCGTCGTCACCTCGTGCGGCAGCCCGATGGCGGTGTGCGATTCCCGCTCGTGCACCGGCTGTTGTGATGCCTCGGGCCTGTGCCAGTCGGGAACCTCCGACCTCGCGTGTGGCCGGCAGGGAGACTTCTGCCGGGCGTGCGGAGGCAGCTCGGTGTGTCAGGGGCAGGTGTGCTCGTCGTTCGGCGCCGGTGGCGGCAGCACGGCGGGAGGAAGTGCGGCCGCAGGTGGAGCGGCGGGTGGCTCCATCGCGGGCGGAAACGCTGCGGGCGGGAGCGGATCAGCGCTCGGTGGTGGCTCAGCCGGTGGAGCGGCGGTCGGTGGCGGCTCGGCGGGTGGAACGGCGGCCTGCCTGATGACGGGTCAGACCTGCACGAGCGCGACGCAGTGCTGCACGACCAACAGCAACTGCGGCATCACCACGACGAGTCCGAACACCACCATCTGCTGCGGCAAGCAGGGCTCGTCGTGTTCGCTGGGCAGCTGCTGCGCGCCTTCCATCTGCCGCACCATCAGCGGGTCGATTCGGGTCTGCCAGTAGCTCCTCGTCGGGGCAGGGTGGGTGAGGTCGAGACTTGGAGCCGCACGCGCGCGGAGTACAACCCGCCCATGGCGTCACCTTCCGCTCCACCACCGCCGGTCAGGCTCTTCGCACCCTCGGAAGAACGCCGCCGGAGCCTCACGGTCGTTGGCGGCCACCCCTACGGCGTACGTGACCTCTACCACTCGCTGCTCGCCGCCTCGTGGAAGCAGGTCATCGGCCTGGTCACGCTCGTCTTCCTGCTGATCAACGCGCTCTTCGGGCTCGGCTTCTGGGTCGTCGGCGGCATCGCCAACGCCGACCCGACCAGCTTCAAAGACCACTTCTTCTTCAGCATTCACACGTTCGGCACCATCGGGTACGGCAGCATGTACCCGCAGAGCACGGCCGCCGAGGTGTTGATGACGGCCGAGGCGCTGACGAGCCTCTTCATGAACGCGTTCGTCACCGGCCTCGCGTTCGCGCGCTTCGCCCGGCCGACGGCGCGCGCCACCTGGTCGAAGGTCGCCTGCATCTGCGACCGCGAAGGTGTGCCAACGTTGATCATTCGCGTCGCCAACGAGCGGCTCAACCACGTCGTCGACGCGAGCATGAAGGTGGCGGTGATTCGCGCCGAGGTGACGAGAGAGGGTGAGCGTGTGCGTCGCGTGGTCGACCTGCCGCTCGCGCGCAACACCTCACCCTCGTTCATCCTCACGTGGATGGCGATGCACCCCATCACGAAGGAGTCTCCGCTCTACGGCCTGACGCCCGACCAGCTCGCCGCGACGGACTCGGAGATCATCGTCACGCTCACCGGCCTCGATGAGACGCTGGGCCAGACGATTCACTCGCGTACCAGCTACCTGCCGAACGAGCTTCGTTACGGGCAGCGCTTCGTCGACGTCATCGGCGGCAACCGCAACGGCAAACGCATCGTCGACCTCACGAAGTTCCACGACACCACGCCGTCTCCGCTTTCGCGCGAGGCGATGGGCCTGCCGCCAGCGGCTTGAGCGGCGTGGTCCTGGCGACCGACCGAACAGCTGCACCAACTGAGCACGAGCGACGCCGCGGGCCCGACGAATCGCCGAACCTGCGGCAGTCGCGAGGCCGGGCACATGGTCGGGCATGTCCGCTGGCGGACACCGGCCGCGTCATCCTCATCAAGGGAAGCCGTTCTGCCCCGACCCTCGCCACTCGAGGCTTCGGAGCGCGACCGTTCGACCCGCGTTAGGAGTGGCGCCATGAAGACGACGCTCTGGGGCTGGGGTGCGCAGCGGCGGGTCGAATGCGACGTGTTCACGCCCGAGAGCACGGCCGACGTGCGCGGGCTGCTCGACCCGCAGGGCACCCTCGCGCGCGGGCTTGGCCGCTCGTACGGAGACGCCGCCCTCAACGAGCACCGCCGCGTGCTCACCATGACGCGCCTCGACCGCTATCTCTCGTTCGACGAAGCGACCGGCGTGCTCCGCGCGGAGTCGGGGGTGAGCCTCGTTCAAGTCGTGCGCGACTTCGGGCCGCGCGGGTTCCTGCCCTTCATCACGCCGGGCACGAAGTTCGTCACGCTCGGCGGCTGCATCGCCAACGACGTGCACGGCAAGGCGCACCACGCGCAGGGCTCGTTCCTCGAGAGCGTCGACTCCTTTCGCATGGTGAATGCCGCCGGCGAGACGGTGACCGCGAGCCGCTCCGAGAACCCCGACCTCTTCTTCGCGAGCTTCGGCGGCATGGGCCTGCTCGGCGTCATCACCGACGTGACGTTGAAGCTCCGCCGCGTCGAGACGACGTGGTTTCGCCAGCGCGCCATCGTCGTGAAGAACCTCGAGGCGATGCTCGATGCGCTCGAAGAGGCCGACGCCACGTTCCCCTACTCCGTCGCGTACGTCGACCCGCTGGCCACCGGCGCCTCGCTTGGGCGTGGAGTGCTCACCGTCGGCGACCACGCCACTCGCGCCGAGCTGCCGAAGGGAAAGGAGCCGCTGCACGTCGGTGGCGGCGCGAAGCTGGTGGTGCCGTTCGAGCTGCCCGAGCTCACGCTCAACCCGCTCACCATTCGCGTCGTGAACCAGGTGATTCAAGCGGTGCTGCGCAACGCCGGCGACATCAGCCATGCGGAGTCGTTCTTCTACCCACTCGACGCCATCAACGAGTGGAACCGCGGCTACGGCAAACGCGGCTTCATTCAGTACCAGTTCGTGGTGCCGATGGAGGGCGGGCGACAGACGCTGCGCGCGCTGCTCGAGACCATCGTGTCGTCGGGGCAGCTCCCGTTCCTCAACATCTTGAAGCGCATGGGCCCGTCGAACGCGGCGCCGCTCTCGTTTCCGATGAAGGGCTACACGTTCGCCATCGACTTCCCCGTGCGTGACGGGTTGGTCGAGCTGACGCACCGCCTCGACGCGATGGTGGCCGACGCGGGCGGGCGCACGTACCTCGGCAAAGACTCGTACCTCGAGGCCGCGACGTTCAGGCGCATGTACCCCCGCCTCGACGACTGGCTCGCGGTGAAGCGCACGTGGGACCCGGCCAACCTCTTCACGTCGGATCTCGGGCGGCGCCTCGAGTTGGTGGGGTGAGCGTCAGCGGCCGAGCGCGGCCTTGCGGCGTTCCGCCTCGCGTTTGGCGGTGATGCGGTCGAGCGCTTCTTTCACCTGCTTGTCGGCGGGGCCGAACGCCAGCGCGAGGCGCAGGTTGTTCTCGGCGCCCAGCAGGTTGCCCCGCGCTTCGTCATCGAGGGCAGCTTTGAGCATCACCTTCACCCGCTCGGCGGGAACCGCGGGAAGGCCACCTGCAGGCGTGCGCATCGACAACGGTGCCATCGTTCTCCCTCGAGCGAGCAGTGGAAGTGAAAGTGTCCGCTCGACCAGACTCTTCGGCCCGGCGAACGGCCACGCACGCGATGGCGAACCCGCGCTATGCGGGCGGTCATGAACTTCTGGCTGATGAAGAGCGAGCCCGACGTCTTCTCCATCGACGACTTGAAGCGCGAGAAGACGACCGGGTGGGACAGCGTGCGCAACTACCAGGCGCGCAACTTCATGCGCGACGAGATGCAGCTGGGCGACCTGGTGTTGTTCTACCACTCCAATGCCGAGCCCTCGGGCGTCGCGGGCGTGGCGAAAATCGTCGGCCCGGCCGTGCCCGACCCGCTGCAGTTCGACAAGAAGGGCGAATACTACGACGCGCGCAGCTCGAAAGATGACCCGGCGTGGCTGATGGTGAGCGTGGGCTTCGTCGAGAAGTTCGACCACGTGCTGCCGCTCGCCGACCTGAAGGCCGAGAAGGCGCTCTCGGGCATGGGTGTCATTCAGAAGGGTCAGCGGCTCTCGGTACAGCCCGTGACGAAGGAGCACTTCGTGAAGGTGCTCACGATGGCGAAGGCGAAGACGAAGGTCTGATCAGGGGGGTGCGCAGGCGGCCGTCGGCGACGAAGAAGCTCTCGCGCGCGAGAAAGGGCGCTTCGAGGTCGAGCACGATGAACGGGAGCATGACGACGAGCGCTCCAGCGCCGATGAGCAGCGCAGCGGTGCTGGGTCCGTCGTTGGCGCGGCCACCCTTCGGCCGGTTCGCCTGTGCGTCGAACATGAGGGCGAGCCCAGTGGCCATCGCGACGAGGGAGTCGGCCAGACCGGCCGGGCCCCGCGGTGAATGCCTCCGCGCGCGTAGCGAGCGCGATGTCGTACTTCGCGAGCAGCTCGAGCGCGACGCGGGGAGCGAGGCGTGAGGCTCCGAGAAGGGCGAGACGCCCGAGGCGCTCGACGTGTGGCTGCGTGAAGGGCCTGTGAGGCGAAACGTCGGCGCGGCTCCGACGTTCGGCTGCAGGCTGAAACCGGAGTCGTCGACCACCACGACCCGCGCCGACGCCGAGACGAGGGTGAGGCGCTTCGAGAACGCGCACCCTCCGCCAGCTGGAGCTGAGGGCGGCGTGCCGTCATCGATGGTCGCACAACCGGCCAACCCGCACAGGAAGAGGACTGGCAGCGAACGCACGCGGCCAGCGTCGGCGTCGTGGTACTGCGCGCGCATGCGTCTCAGAGACTTTGCGACACCGCTGGCTGGAGCCGTCTTCGTCGTGATGGCCGCGACCGGGTTGCTCATGTTCTTCGAGAAGGGAACGCCCCTGGGCCACGAGCTGCACGAATGGCTCGGCTTCGCGTTCGTCGCCGGCGTGGTGCTGCACGTGAGCACGAACTGGGCGCCGCTGAAGGCGCACCTGGGGCGCTGGCCCGGGCGAGTGCTCGCGGTGGTGGGCGCGGTGCTGCTCGTGGTCGCGGTGTTTCCCGCGAAGAACGACCGGCCGCCGAACCCGTCGCGGAGCATCACGATGGCCGTGTCGCGCTCGTCGCTGAAGGAGCTGGCGCCGCTGACGAAGCGCAGCGTCGACGAGCTCGTGCAGGCGTTGAAGACCGCAGGCTACGAAGCGACGGCCGAGAGCACGCCCGACTCCATCGTCGGTGAAGACCGCGAGAAGCGCGCGCTCGTGCTCGGTGTGTTGTTCCCCGCCTCGCGCTGATCAGCGCTTCTTCCGCTTCGGCTTCGACGTTTCGGGCTCAGGCTCGGGCTCGGTGAGCAGCCGCGCCAGATACCGCTCGCGGTTCATCAAGAAGTCGCGCGTGAGCTGGTAGTGCTCGGTCTCTTCGTACGTCACCTGCGTGATGGCGCTCTGCGAGAACGCGTAGAGCTTCGCGTGCGGGTACGCGAGCACGATGGGCGAGTGCGTCGCGATGATGAACTGACAGTCTTCGTGGCGCGCGAGGCGGTCGATGGCCACCAGCAACGCCAGCTGCCGCTGCGGAGACAGCGCCGCTTCGGGCTCGTCGAGCAGGTACAGGCCGTGCTCTCCGAAGCGGTGATTCACCAGCGCCATGAACGACTCACCGTGCGACTGCTCGTGCAGTGACTTGCCGCCGTAGCTGTCGATGATGGGCGGCCCCCCGCCTTCTTTGTCGAGCCGGTCGATCTCGCTCGCCACGTTGAAGAAGCTCTCGGCGCGCAGGAAGTAGCCCGTCGCCGGCCGCGTCACGCCCTTCACCAGGGTGAGCGCCGAGCGGAGCGGGTGCTCCTCGGGGCGCGTGCTGAACGCGAAGTTCTTCGAGCCGCCCTCGGCGTTGAACCCGGCCGCCACCGCGATGGCTTCGAGCAGCGTCGACTTCCCCGTGCCGTTCTCTCCGACGAAGAACGTCACCTGCGGGTGGAAGTCGAGCGTCTCGAGGTGCTTGATGGCCGGCACGCTGAACGGAAACTGCGACGGGTCCTCGATGCGCTCCCGGCGCAGCTCGATGGACCGGACGAAGCGTGTGAAGTCACCCAGCATGAGCAGGGCTCACTTCTTCTTCGTCGCTTCCTTCTTGGGCGGCGGCGGTGCCTTGAGGCCCAGCTCGGGCACGTCGCTGCGCAGGTAGCTCTCGAACGCGGCCGTCAGCTTCGTCTTCGCCGCGTTGTTCCCCACTGGCGGCTGCAGCCCCATCGGCGGCGGCATCACCGGGCCCGCGGCACCACCCATGCCCCGCCAGCACCGGCTCGGGTCGAACGGCTTGCGCACGATGTACCGGCCCTGAAACCGGTTGTCCTTGCCCGCCTCGGGCTTCGGCTTCTCGGGCACGCCGCCCACGATGGGGTCGGTGATGCGCAGCACGAGGTCGTCCTTCGCGGCGTCCTTCCCGTAGCGCAGGTGCAGGCGCGTGAGCGTCGCCGCCGCCGCGAACTTCGCCACGTCTTCGTCGGTCTTCACGTTCGGCATCACGTCGGCGCCGAGCAGCCGCGTGAGCGGGTCGTCGACGGGCGCGGGCGGCGGGCACGGGTCACACGTCACGCCGTAGATGCCCTGCTGCTGCATCGTCTGCGGAGGCGGCATCGCGCCCTTCCACGCGAACTCGGTGATGGCGGCGTTCGGGTTCTTCGCGAAGGTGCGCTCCATGAGCTCGGCGTAGAAGCCTCCGAACTCGTTCTGCGCGGCCGGCGTGAGGTCGAGGTTCGTCGGCACCAGCACGTTGGGCCGATTCGCCAGTTCGTACCGCTGCTTCGCGATGACGTGCACGATGAGGTCCTGCGTGCCGCCCGAGTTCACCAGGCCCAGTCGCACCGGCAGCTCGAACTTCTCGGCGTCGTAGTGGAACCGCAGCGGAGACAACACCGCCTGCCCGTTCTCGAACGTCACCTTCTTCGCGTTCACCTTCGCGACGAAGAACTTCCAGTTGTTCTGAATGTACGGCGCCAGCAACGGCGCGGCGCTCTCGGGAATCTTGTACTTGTTCTCCTTCAGCCACGTCTCGAGCCCGAGCGCCTCCTTCGCCGAGAGAATCAGAATCTCGTACTCGCCGACCTCGAACTTCGCCTCGATGGTGACGCCGCGGTTGCGCATGCCCAACGAGGGACCACCGGGCCCTGCTCCAGCAGCCATCGCCATCGGCGGCGGCGGGCCGCAGTCACCTTCTTCGTAGTACTCGACGAGCCGTGGGCTCGCGAGCGTGTCGATGCGCGCGAAGACCGACTTCGGCAACGTCTTCACGTTGTCTTTCTTGAGCACCACCGGCACCGGAATGACGAGCGCGAAGTCCTCCGTCGGGCCGCGGTAGTTGTTCTGCATCGACAACACCGTGCGCGTGCCGTCGCGCATCAGCACCACCATCGTCGCGTCGTTGAAGAGGTCGGCGCCCGCGCTCGAGACGTAGAAGCCGCAGAACGCGTCGGCGCCCGAAGCGAAGAAGACACTGAGAACGGCGAACGCTGCGATGAGTCGTTGCATGAAGCCCCCTGGGTGCCGATGAACGTTCGCGCCTTCGCGCCCGTTCCTCCGGCGGCCCGAATACCGCCACACGCGCGCAGGAAACCCCAGTGAATTCAGGCCCCTCGACACGCGCGCAACTATGTAGGACACGCTCCGACAATCGCGCATGTCACGAGCCACCTCCATCGCCAACATCTCGACGGTTCTCTCCGAGCGCGTGAAGCGCGACCTCAAAGCAGCGGCGGGTGACAACGGCATTCTGTCGAAGACCGAGCAGGCGAAGGCGCCCGACTACGTGAAGAAGGCGGCCGACGAGTTTCGCAAGGCGAACCCGAACTCACGCGTCACCGTCAGCGCCATGGAGACGGCCATCGCGAAGAAGGCGCTCGACCTCATCGGTGAGGTGAACCAGCCCAGCGGCAATGGCAAGAAGACGCTCACGCAGGCCGAGGCCACCGAAGCCGCCCGCCGCGACGCGAGCCTCGGCTTCACGGTGCTCGAGGCGTTTCAGGTCGTCTCGGGCAAGGGTGGGCTGAACGAAGACGACATCGCGAAGAAGCACGTCAACACCGGCTTCGACTCCGACACCGTCTTCAAGACGTTCAAGACCGAGCAGGAGGCCATGAACTACCGCGACCCGAAGGGCCGGCAGGTGGCGTGGCTGGTGCGTTCGACCGACGAGCTGCTCAAGAACACCTACGTCTCGGGCCGCAACGACCTCTGGGCGCAGCGCTTCGAGGTCGACAAACTCTCGGGTGCGCTCACCGTCACGCACGAGCACTGATCAGGGGCAGCCGAGGCTCGTCACGGGGCTGGTGACGATGCCGGCGTCGACGTCTCTGCCGACCATCGGGTCGACACACCCGAACAGCGTCGGCCCGAGCAGCTCACGGTCGAAGTGCGCGCGCGCGTAGCGGCGGAAGATGAGAGACCGTGAGGGCACCGCGGTGCCGCAGCCCAGCGCGCAGAACGGGGGCGCGGGGTCTGCCGGGTCGCACGTGTTCGCGTTCACGACGGTGAGCCGCGTCTTGCGGCCTGACTTCGGCGCGAACCAGGCGGCGGCGTTGTTGTTCGAGTTGCACGACGCCGAGGGCAGCGCGAACGCCCACAGCGTCGGAGCCGTCACGCTGGCCACCTGTGTGAGCCCCGTATTCTGGTTGTCGTCGATGGGGTCGAGGAGCACGAGCGCGCGGGTCGGCCGTTGCGCAGCCGCGAGCCACGCCGAGAGCGCTCCGAGGTTGTGGCCGCCGAAGCCCAGGTTCGCGGGGTTGGCGATGCCGGCGTCGACGACCCGATCGACCGAAGCGAGCAGCATCTGGGCCTGCAACGTCGTGTTGCTCGAGAGCGATGGAAACTGCGGCACCACGACGACGATGCCATCGTCGCGAAGCGCAGTGGCGAGGGCACCGAACGTCGACTTGTTGAGCGAGACGGCGTGGCCGAGGGCGACGACGGGGAACGGACCCGGCCCCGCAGGCACATACTGGTCGACCATCACGCTCTGGCCCATGACGACGACCGAGAAGGTGGTGAGCGTGCCAGCACCTGCGTCGATGGCTGCGGCGCTGACGTTCAGGGAGTAGGCGCCGCTGGCGGTGGCCGACGAGGCGTCGACCCAGACGTAGTAGGTGCCCGCACCGAGCGCCGAGGTCGCTGCCGTCGCCGTGCCCGGCATCGCAGCCGCCTCACACGCCAGCGTCGAGGCGCTGGAGCACGAGCTGCGCACGCTGACGCGAGGCGTGAAGCCGCTGGCCATCACCTGCGCCGTCACGGTGGCAGGGCTCGAGAGCGTCACCTGGTAGACCGCGTCGGGGCCCGCGCCTGAGCACGCCGCGGTGTCGTCGAAGAGCCCCGAGAGCGAGCCGCTCGCCGTCGTGCTGCCGGTGAATGAGAGCGGAATCGGTGACGAGCACCCATCACCGGGAACCGAGGTGCCGCCGCCCGTCGCGCCGCCGTCCGAAGTGCCACCGCCCGCCACGCCGCCGCCCGAAGTGCCACCACCCGTCGCGCCGCCGCCCGAAGTGCCACCACCCGTCGCGCCGCCGTCAGCGTCACCACCACCCGTCGCGCCGCCGTCAGCGTCACCACCGCCAGCCTCGCCACCGCCCGTCGCGCCACCGCCAGCCGAGCCGCCACCCGTCACCCCGCCGGCTGCGCCACCGCCAGCCTCGCCACCGGCTGAGCCACCGGCGACCGTCGAGCCACCCGCGGTGGACCCTCCAGCCGATGCGCCACCAGCAGCCCCACCCGCGAGCGCGCCCCCATCGCGAGAACACCCCGTCGCGCCAGCCGACGCCGCGACGCACAGGCGCTCGCACCCGCACACGAACCCGTTCGGGCAGTTCTCGTCCTTCGCGCAGGGCACGTTCGAGAAGTCAGGGCACGCAGCTCCCGCGATGGACAGCAGCAACGCCAGCCCGAGCTTCTTCACGTGTCACCTCACCGCCATCGGCTTCGGCCCGCGCTGACTGACGGGGGAAGCGCTGGCTCGACCTGACACCGGTACCACAAGCGCCGCAGCGGCTCATCGAGCCGATTCGAATCGCCTGACGCGCCAAGCGTACGGTCTTCTGCGAACGACCGCGACCCGAAGCGTGCAGCGCGACGAGCGCTCGCTGACGGCTGAGGGTCTTCAAAACCTGACCCGACGCGCGCCCGTGCTAGGGAGCGCGCGTCGCCTGTTCCACCGAGGGGGAGTTGCACATGAAGCTGAACTGGAAGCTGCCGTTGTTGGCCGTCGTCGTCGTCGGCTGCGGTCCTCAACCCGCCGGTGACGCAGGCACCCCGATGGCCGGAGGCTCGACCGCTGGTGGCTCGGCCGCTGCGGGTGGCTCGGCCGGTGGCATGGCCGCGGGAGGAATGACGGCTGGTGGAAGCGCCGGTGGTGTCGCGGGTGGAGCGACGGCCGGTGGAATGGCAGGCGGCGCGGCGGGTGGTTCGTCGGGCGGCATGGCGCCGCTCTGCGACGGCGGCTGCAGCCAGCCCTGGCTCGCGTGCCTCGACATCGCGCCCCAGGGCCAGTGCGTGCCCGGCGTGCTCGTGGTGACCGACCCTGTCGACGGCGGAACCTACGCGGCGGGCGCCAACGTGCCGCTCCTCGCGACGCTGCTCGTGCCCGATGGCGGTGCGCCGTGGCCGACGGCCATTCAGATTCCCGTCACCACCTCGTGGGGCTCGAACCTGATGGTGACGAGCGGCACTGCGGGGAGCGTCACGGGCGCGCTCGATGCGGGCGTCGCGAGCGTGACCTTCGGTTGGAGCACCGGCCCGACCTCGTCGCGCCCGGTCGCCTTCACCTCGTGCGAGGCGGTGGCGTGTCAGGCCTGGCAGCAGTGCGGCGCGACGGTGACAGGCGGGCGCTGCGACAACCTGCTCATGTCCCTGACGTGGACGAGCCCGGCCGACGGCTTCCGTCGCGGGCCGCTGCTGCCCAGCATGCCGCTGCAGGTGCGCCTCGACACCGACGCGGGCGTGGCCTCGTTGCCGGCGACGGTGCCGGTGCTGTTCGACGGCGGCACGTGGGTGCTGACGAAGGGCGCCACCACCGCGGGCTCGGCCACCTACAGCGCGCCCGACCTCGTGCTCAGCACACCGCTGGTGGGCGTCGGCGAAGGCCCGAAAGACTTCGTCGCCGGGTGGCCCGACTCGGGCGTGCCCGCCTACAGCGCCACGAAGGTCGTCACCTGGGACACGACGCCGCCGGTGCTCTCCTTCCGCCTGCAGGACGCGGGCGCCGCGTGGAAGCGTGACGAGCGCGTGCTGCTGCGGGTCGAGACGAACGAGCCGCTCGACGTCGCGCCGCTCGTGCTGCTCGCGGGCAGAGACGCGGGCGTCATCGCTCTCGCGTCGTCGGCGTGCGCGACGCTGGGCACGTGCACCGCGCCCCGCTGCGACTGTTACCAGCTCGACGTCGCCACGCCAGACTGGCCGGCGACGGGCCTCGCGACGACGTTCGCCCTCGCGGCCAGCGCCGAAGACATCGCCGGCAACCCCAACGCGGCAGCGGGCCCGGTGGTGCCGGTGACGCGCCTGAAGTGGCGCAGCACGGTGGGCCAGACGGGCTCGGTGGTGCGCGCGGCGCCCGTGCTCGACTCGGTGGGCACGCTCTACGTCGGCGTGGCTGACAACGACGCGGGCACCGCGGGCCGCCTCGTGGCCCTGCAGCCGACGGACGGTGGCTCGACGGTGACGGTGGTGACGGGCGCGGTGCAGTCGGTGTCGGTGGCGCGCAGCCGCGTCGACGCGACGCAGACCGCCGACGTCGTCTACGTGAACAGCAACGTCGCCATGGGCAGCCGCGTCGACATGTACCAGACGACGGGCGCTCCGCTCGGCAGCCCGCTCGTCGACACCACGCGCAAGACCTGGTCGGCGCTCGCGCTGTTCCGGGCCGACACCACCGCCACGCCAGAGGTGGGCGCCGCGGCGCTGCTCAACGCCAGCGTCACGCCCGCGCTCAACGGCCTCGTCGGTGGCGTGACACCGACGCAGATGCCGGCCCTCTCGACGACCGACGCCGAGTACATGCTGCCCGTGCCGGGCGCGACGCCGCCCAACAGCCCCGTCAACGCCATCGTGTTCGGGCGCGACGGCGGCACGCAGCTCATCTTCCCCACCGACGACGGCAGCACCTCTCGGCGCCTGCATGGCCGCCGGTTCTCGGGTGGAGCATGGCTTGGGGGCACCGCCGGGCCCGGCTTGTCGTCGACGGGCAGCCCGGTGGCGTTGAGCGCCGCCGGCGTGGCGACGTACCTCGCGCTGACGGGCCGCGAGCGACCGCTCTTCGTCTCGAAGACGCTCCTCGCCGCCGTCGCGGTCGGGCCCACCGACGGCGGCACGTTGAACACCGCCTACGCGCCCGTCATCACCAACCGCACGCCCGCCAATGGCGTCGACGCGACCGCGATGTACGGCTGCAACTTCACGGGCATCGGCAACTCGAGCTGGCTGCTGTCGTCGGGCACCGACACCGCGACGGCGCTGGCGCTCGACTCGCCACTGGGCCTGGCCGGGCCGGCGTCGACGCAGCTGGTGACGAGCCCCGTCATCGGCGGTGGCGGTCTCGCGCACGGCGTGGGTGGCAGCGCTGACCGCCTCTACAGCGTCACCGCCGATGGCGCCCTGCGCGTCTTCGTGGTGTCGGCCACCGACGGTGTCGCTGGAGCGACGCCCGAGTGGTCGGCCACGCCGGCCGAGGTCTTCGGCTCGGTGAAGACGGTGTACGCCCACCCGACGATGGACTGTTCGCGCCCCTCGGCGCCGGGCAGGCCGGGCGTGCTGTACGTGGTGGCGACCGACGGCACGGTGGCCGCCATCGTCGTCGACTCTGCGAAGCTCTCGGCGACGGCGCCCTGGCCCAAGTGGCAACGCACCGCGGGCAACGCCGGCAACGACGACGAGGCGCTCTTCCCGAAGAACCCCGGCTGCAACTGACGCCAGCTGGCGCGTGGAGCGCTCGCGCCAGGCTCACCTCACCAGGAAGCGCAGCGTCACGTCGGCGATGAGCAGCTGATCAGCCTGATGCAGGTGCTCCCGCTTCACGCGCTGCCCGTTCACGAACGTTCCACAGCCCGACCCGAGGTCTGCGACCTCGAGGCCCCCGTTCGTCACCGTCAGCGTGCATTGCTCGCGTGACACCTTGCCCGATGGAATCACCACGTCACACTGCTTGCCTCTGCCGATGACGATGGGCTGGTCGAGCGGGAACGAGAGCTGGCGAACGCCGCCTGCGTCACGCACCTCGACCTCGAGCACCGAGCCCTGACCGACCGACAGCTTCTGCCCACGCTCACTCACGAGGGGCACGCCCGAACGTTCGACCTCGGCGGCGACACCACAGGCGCCGCAGCATGGCTCACCCGGCAGGTGCGAGTTGGTTCCCATGGCCGAAGGGTACAACCGCTGTTGCCCGCCGCACCACCCGACGGTTGGATGCGACTTTGGAGGGGACATGGCTCAAGACCTGGTGGCGCAGCTCGAGCGGGCGGCGAAGGCGTTGGAGAAGAAGCCCGAAGCGGCGCTGCAGTCGCTCGTCGCGGCGTGGGCCGAACGGCCGCTGCCAGAGCTCGCCGCGCTCGTCGAGCGGTTCGAGGCCGCGTTCCCACCGCCGGCGTTCGACGGCGACACGAAGGCCTTCGTCAAGCGGGCGAAGAAGCCGACGGTGACCGAGGTCGGAACGCTCGCGCGCGCCCTCGTGGCCGGCAAGACGGCAGAGACCATCGAGCGGCTCGGCGCGCTCACGCCCCGCCGTGACGACCCGCGGGTGTCTTCCGCCCTGCTCCAGCTCATCACGCTCGCCCCGTGGACCTCGGACGGCGCGCGGCCGGTGTGGACGAAGACGTTCGAGCTCGTCGCCCGCATCGCCGACCCGCGCCTGCTCGAGCTCGCGCCGAGGCTGCCCGCCGAGTGGAAGTTTCGCGAAGCCCAGCGGGAGTGGATGCAGGTGCAGCTGCGCCGCGCCGTCGAGGCCGTCGATGCGACACGAGCGAAGGCTCCCGTCGCGGCGCTGTCGAAGCCCGAAACGAAGGCGCTCGACCAGCTCGCCGCGCTGCTGAAGCCCCAGACGACGTCGGCCACGCAGAGCGACGCGGCCTCGCTGCTCGCCGCCATCTACGCCAACCCCGACGACGACGCCCCGCGCCTCGTCTACGCCGACTGGTGCCTCGAGCGGCAAGACCCGCACGGCGAGTTCATCACGCTCCAGTTCAAGGCGGCGAAGTCGAAAGAGGAGTCGAAGCGCGAGGCCGAGCTGCAGAAGAAGCACGGCACCACGTGGCTCGGCGCGCTCGCGAAGGTGACGTTGAAGGACGTGACGTTTCGCCGCGGGTTCCCCTCGAAGGTGGTGGCGCGCTTCAAGGGCCAGCGAGACGTCGAGCAGTTCGGCGACGCTCCGGCGTGGGCCACCATCGAAGACCTCTCGTGGAGTCTTCCGGGCGCGTGGTCGACCGACGAAGCGCGCTGGCTCGAGTACCTGCCGAAGCACGCGCGCCCGCGCTCCCTCACGGTGAATCGGGGGGCCTTCGCGCAGCTGCTCGAGGCGAAGACGCCGTGGGCCATCGAGCGGCTCGACACCAGCTCGGGTGACGTCGAGGCGCTGCGCCGCTTCGCTGCCTCGAAGCTCTTCCCGAAGGTGACGTGGCTGCGCGTCGACGACGGCTGCCCGCCCCTGTTCCTCACGCGGGGGTGGCTGCAGCAGGTGGCCGACCTCGGCGTGCACACGCACAACGGCGACCAGTTCATGAAGTGGCTCGAGGCCATGGCGGGCCGCGAGCGCTTCACCATCGAGCACCGGTGGGCCGGCTCGTTTCAGTTCACGCGCGGAGACGACGGCGCGCTCTCGAAGCTGCACCTCGTCGCGAAGCCCGGCGGCGAGCGCATGGTGCTGGGCGTGCTGAACGAGCTCCCCGAGGGGGCGTTCACGGCGGCGACCGCCGAGGGCGTCAGCGCCGTGGTGACGAAGAAGCTCGCCACGCTGCTGCGCAAGAAGGGGGTGAAGCCGCCGGTGGCGGAGCAGCCGCGGGCGCGCTTCGTGGCGGCCCACGCGCGCGGCTCGACGTGGGCGGTGGTGCGTGAAGACGCGTTCGTGCTGACCGACGAGGTGGGCGCGGTCGTCGAGGAGCAGCCCATCAACGAGACCGACGCGGCAGCGTTCTCGCCCGACGGAAAGACGGTCGCCTGCGCGTGGGACCGCCGCATCGAATGGCGGGACGGCGCGACGGGCGCCCTCGTGAAGCAGGAGCGGCTCGATGGCAAGGTGCTGCGCCTGCAGTGGACGCGTGGTGGTGACCGCGTCGTCCTGCACCTCGAGAAC
>JAEUJR010000723.1 GCA_016793585.1 Archangium sp. | reverse complement strand
GACGGGTTCGTTCTCGCGCGCGGCGCAGCTCAACCACGTCACGCAGAGCGCGGTGAGCCAGCAGATTCGTGCGCTCGAGACGCGCTACGAGCAGCGGCTTCTCTCACGCAGCGCGCGGCAGGTGACGCCGACGCCTGCGGGCGAGCGGTTGTTTCGCGGGTGCAAAGAGATTCTGGCGCGCTTCGCCGAGGTCGAAGGCGAGATTCGCGAGCAGGCGATGGACATCTCGGGCACGTGCAACGTGTCGGCGATCTACTCGGTCGGGTTGCACGAGCTGTCGAACGTGCAGCGAGAGCTGCTGCGCTCGCACCCGAAGGTGAACCTGCGCCTCAACTACCGCCGCTCTGATCAGGTCTACGACGACGTGATCCTCGGCGCGGCCGACCTGGGCCTCGTCGCGTACCCCCAGCAGCGCGCGGGCGTCGACATCATTCCCTTCCGTGAAGACAAGCTGGCCGTGGTGCTGCCGCCGAACCACGCGCTCGCGTCGAAGGCGAAGATCTCGCTCAGCGCCGTCGCAGGCCTGCCCTTCATCTCGTTCGACCGCGAAGCGCCGTCACGCAAGGGCATCGACAAGCTGTTCCGCGACAAGGGCCTCGAGCTGAACATCGCCATGGAGCTCGACAACGTCGAGACCATCAAGCGCGCGGTCGAGCTCGGCCTGGGCATCTCGGTGCTGCCGCAGCCGACGGTGTACCAGGAGGTCACGCAGGGCTCGGTCGTCGCCAAGCCCTTCGCCGAGGGCACCTTCACGCGCCCCATCGGCATTCTCGTTCGCAAGGGCAAGTACCTGTCTCGGGCGTCGCAGGCCGTGCTCGACACGTTCAAGAAGCTCACCGTCGAGGAGTGACCCTGCCATGCCGTTGGTCGTTCGCAGGGTGAAGGTGTCTGACTTGCCGGTGCTCGAGACGCTCGAGCTCGAGACGGCGAAGCGGTTTCCGGCGCGCACGCGGTGGATCGAGACGTTTCGCACCATGCTCGAGGCGAGCCTGTCGGAAGAGCCCGAAGGCCTGCTCGTCGCCGACTACGACGGGCGCGCGATCGGCGTCGCCGTGGCACGCGTGGTGGGGCCGCACCCGCTCACGGGACAGACGTTGGGGCGCGTGCTGACGCTGTCGGTGGCGCCAGGGTGGAAGGCGCAGGGCATCGGTGAACGGCTGCTGAAGGAAGCCGAGGCGTACCTGAAGTCTCGCGGCTGTCAGGTGATCGCCATCTCGCTGCCCAGCGACGCAGGCGCTGAAGGCGAGCTCTTCAAGCAGGCCGGCTTCAAGGTGTCTGCCTGGGAGCTCGAGAAGAGCTGATCACTCGGTGGCGGGCTTCTGCTTCGCCTCCTGCATCAACTCCTGCAGCGTCTTCTCGCGTGGCGGTTCGGCCGGTGGCGCCTCACCAGCGGCCTTCTCCTTCGCCTCGCGCATCAGGTCCTGCAGCGACTTCTCGGGCGCCGGCGCCTCCGCCGAGCCACCGTCAGCCTTCTCTTTCGCCTCGCGCATCAGGTCCTGCAGCGACTTCTCGGGCGCCTCGCCTTCGGGCTGCGGCTTGTTCGCCTTCATGAGGTCTTGCAGCGACTTCTCGCCAGTGGGCTCGGCCGGCGTGTTCGGCGTGGGCGTCGTCGGCAGCGGTGCTTCGACCTTCGCCTCGTTGCGCAGCGCGAACACGAGGCCCGTCGCCATCTCGGGCACGTACGAGACGATGCCGAGCGCGACGAGCATGATCAGCAGCGTCGGCACCACGGCCTTCACCACGAAGCCGATGCTCTCTTTGAACAACGTCGAGCTGACGAACAGGTTCAGACCGACGGGCGGCGTGAGGTACCCGATCTCGAGGTTCACGATGAAGATGATGCCCATGTGAATCGGGTCGACGCCCACGGCCGCAGCCATCGGCGCCAGCATCGGCGCGATGATGAGGATCGCGCTCATGATGTCCATGAACATGCCGACGATGAGCAGCAGGATGTTCACGAAGACGAGGAAGCCGACCTTCGAGAGATTCTGCGCCTTGAGCAGCGCGACCATCTTCTCGGGCACTTCCTGATCGACGAGCACGTAGTTGAGGGTGAGCGCCAACGCGATGATGACGAGCAGCGAGCCCATCACCGTCATCGAGTTCTCGGCGACCGAGAGCAGCTTCTTCCGATCCATCTCTCCGTGAATGAAGACCTCGACGGCGAGCGCGTAGACGACCGACACGGCCGACGCTTCGGTGGCGGTGAAGATGCCCGTGTAGATGCCGCCGAGAATGATGACGGGCAGCATGAGCGACCAGAAGCCCTCACGGGTCGCGTTCCACAGGCGCTCCTTCGAGAACGGCTCGCGGGGAATCTTGAACCGCACGCCCTGCGTCACCGAATAGATGGCCAGCAGCGCGCCGATGAAGAGCCCAGGCACGATGCCGGCGACGAAGAGCTCGGTCGGGTCGACCGGCGTCGAGCCCGACACCATGATCGAATAGATGATCATCGGAATCGACGGCGGAATCAGAATGCCGAGCGAGCCTGCGGTGGTGAGCAGGCCGACCGAGAAGTCCTTCGGGTACTTCGCCTTCACCAGCGCCGGCACCATGATGCTGCCGATGGCGACGACGGTGACGGGCGACGAGCCCGAGATCGCCGCGAAGAAGACACAGCCCGCGACCGCCGAGACCGCGAGACCACCTGGAATCCATCCGAAGGCGGCGCGCATGAAGTCGATGAGCCGGCGGGCGAGCGTGCCCTGCGTCATCAACTCTCCGGCGACGACGAAGAACGGAATCGCCAGCAGCACCTCTTTGCCGGCGAGCTCGAGCACCTTGCGTACGGCGACGGGCAGGTCGTCGCTCGTGAGCAGCGCGATGCACATGACGCCGATGCCGCCCATCAACGCGAACAGCGGCAGGCCGAGCAGCAGCGACGACAAGATGATGGCGAAGACGAGGAAGCCGACCTTGCCGGTGAAGACGAACAACCCGGTGAGAATCGAGAGCCAGATGATCAGGCCCTTCTTGCGCTGCCGGTACGCGAGCACCGCCAGGGCGGCGACCGCGAGGAACGCGAGGATCTTGAGCAGCGAGAAGTCCATCGCTCAGGCCCCTTCCTTCGCGACGGCGACCTGCTCTGCCTCTTTGGCGAGCTGCTCCATGTCGACGCCGTGGGCATCGACGCCACCGACGGGCGGCCCCCACACGAAGTCGCGAACGCCCGCGCCGAGGAACCGGAAGGCCATGGTGCCGAACGTCACCGGCAGCGCGAGCGTCACCAGCCACCGCGGAATCGGCAACGCGTCGAACACGCCCACGCCGTCACCGTCACGCCAGAGAACGTACTCACCCTGCAGCTGAATGAGCGCGAGCACGGTGAGCAGCGCACAGAACCCGAACGTCACCACGCCGCCGATGAGCGAGAAGAGGTTGCCCATCTTCGCGTCGAGCGACTTCTTCACCGTGTCGAGAATGATGTGGCGGCGTTGGCGGGTCGCGATGGAGGCGCCCAGCATGCCGCTCCACAACATGAGGCCGAGCGAGAACTTCTGCGCTCCCGGAAGACTCGAGGGGAAGAAGTGCAGCAGCGCCTGCACGAAGCCTGCGAGCCCCGCCCACACCGCGACGCCGATGGCGATCGACGGCGGAAACGACGGCAGCGGCTTCGCCAGCTTCTCGGCCTTGATGGCGCGCGCGGAGTGCGTCGCGAGAATGACGAGCAGCAGCGAGCCCAGGTTGAAGACCCACGGCCCCACCGTCTCGATGACGAGCTTCTGTGTCTCGGCCGACGGCGAGGTCATGAAGCCCAGAATCAGCGTGGCGGTCTTCGAGACCGGCCGCGAGAACGTGCGCTGCACGACATCGAGCGTCACCAGCAGGGTCATCAACGAGAGCGTGGCCAGCAACAACACGCGCTCGATGGCGAGCACGATGTCATCGAGGCGGTCGATGGACTTGCGGAGCGAATTCACGGGGGCTCTCCAGCAGGAACGACGACGCCGGCCGAGGGTGAGCTCGACCGGCGCGGAACTTCACGAAGACGGCTTCGTCACTTCTTCCCGGCGGCGAAGTCCTTCTTCGCGGCGAGAATGGCGTCGAGCAGCGCTTTGTTGCCCGGGCTCTTCTTCGAGTACAGGTCCCACACGGGCTTGGCCTTCTCGACCCACGCCTTCGTCTGCTCGGGCGTCAGCTTGCACACGGTCTTCTTCGCGGCGGTGAAGTTGTCGAGCAGCGGGTCGGTCAGCGCGCGCACGCCCGAGATGCCAGAGCGCTCGTCGCTGCGGTCGAGGAGAATCTTCTTCAGGTCGTCCGGCTGCGCGTCGAAGACCTTCTTGGAGATGACGATGAGCGCCGGCTGATAGATGTGCTTCGTGTACGTGTAGTGGGTGACGCCCTTGTACCAACTGGTCGCCTGCGACAGCAGCGGGCTGTTCGAGTAGCCGTCGACGGTGCCGGTCTGCAGCGCGCCGAGCACCTCGGGCGTCGACATCTCGACGGGGGCCGCGCCGAAGGCCTTGTACGTCTCCATGTGCACGTACGACTCCTGCGCGCGCATCTTGAGGCCCTTCATGTCGTCGGGCTTCTCGACGCACTTCCCCTTGATGCCGTAGCCATGCCAGCCGTTCTCGCCCCACATCACCATCACGAAGCCCTTGGCCTCGAGCAGCTTGGCGACCTGCGGGCGAATCTTGTCGAGCACGTAGTCGGCTTCGGCGTCGCTCGCGTAGAGGTAGGGCAGCTCGATGCCGGCGAGCTCGGGCACGTAGGTGGCGAGCGCTCCGGCCGACCCGCCGAACATGCCGATGTTGCCGTTGCGCGTCTCTTCGGCCATCTCCTTCTCGCCGCCGAGCTTGCCGCCGAGGAAGAGCTTCAACTTCACGCGGCCGCCCGAGTCCTTCTCGAGGCGGGCCTTCACGCCGTCGAGCCAGTCCGACCACGGCGTACCTTCGGGCGCCACCGAGCCAACCTTCATGACGAGCTTCGGGTCTTCGGCGAACGCCGGCACCGAGACGAGGAGCGAACAGCAGAGAACGAGCAGACGCTTCACGAAAACCTCCGAGGGCGGAGACACACGTGTCGCCGCGAGGGTGTGCTGAAGAAGAACGGAGCGCTCCGGCCGAACTTCAATGGCCGAAGCGCCCTGCGGGTGACTCAGAACTTCTCGTCGATCTGCGAGAGCAGCTTCTTGGCCTTCTCCTGCTCGAGCGTGTTCTCGGCTTCGATGTCGGGCTCGGCGGCGGCGTTGGCGGCCACCACGTCTTTGAGCAGCTTCTCGAAGGTCGCCTTGTCCTGGCGCTTCACGCAGAGGTAGTCGGCCCAGAGCACCTTCGTGCCGAGGTAGGTGGGCGCGAGCTCGACGGCCTTCTTGAAGTTCTCTTCGCTCTTGTCGAGCGAGCCACCGGCGAGGCCGGCCGTCTGCGCCTCGTAGCCACCCAGGTAGCGCCACGGCGCCGCGAAGAAGTACTTCTCGTCGAACGACTTCACGTGGTCGATGGTGGCCTTGATGTCGTCTTTGTAGCGGAGGCGGGTCGCGAAGCCCTTCGCGGCGGCCCACTTGCCGAGGTTCGACGCGTACCAGTACATCGCGTCGATCGACTCCTTCGGCGCCTTCACGATCGACTCGGCGTGCGACTTGCCCTCGGCCATCGACTTCGCGAACTCGGGCGCCGACAGCTTCAGCGACTTCGTCGCCCAGTCGAG
>JAEUJR010000720.1 GCA_016793585.1 Archangium sp. | reverse complement strand
CAGCACCACCCGCTCGACGCCGGCGTCGACCTGAGCTGCCTCACCTGCCACCCCTTCATGGCGAAGACGCTGCCCACGCGCTTCGAGAAGTGGATGTGCTTCGACTGTCACCAGAAGCCGCAAGGCGAGAAAGACCGCATTCCCGCCATCGCGGTGCACAAGTCGGAGTGCCAGCAGTGCCACCGCCCGCACCAGCAGCCCTTCACGCTCGCGGCCGAGTGCACCCAGTGCCACGACGTGACGCTGAAGCACGGCGCCAAGGGCGACACGCTCGCCGAGAAGTGCATGAACTGCCACGAGCACCACACCGAGGCCGTGAAGGCGTCGGGCATGTGCGTGACGTGTCACATGAAGCCCGAGATGACGGCGAAGGCGCGCGTCGCCGAAGGAGCGCTGTTCGACAAGGGCCACACCGGCTGCGGCAGCTGTCACACGGCCCACACGTTCGACCACAACGTCGTGAAGCCCTGCACGAGCTGCCACCAGAACCAGCGCGTCGTCGGTGCGAAGGAGCACGACGCGTGCATCGACTGCCACAAGCCCCACCAGCCGCGCGCGGCGCCCGTCGACTGCAAGAGCTGCCACAGCAAGGAAGTCGTGAAGCACCCGAAGTCGAAAGAAGGCCAGACGTGCATCGGGTGTCACCCGGTTCACGAGAAGGCCATGGGCGAGAAGCTGGCGGTGGCGTGCACGAGCTGCCACACGAAGGCGCCCTTCGACGCGAAGGTGATTCACGCAGAGAAGGTGCAGTGCGCCGACTGTCACGAGCCGCACGAGGCGAAGCCGACGTCACTGCGTGAGTGCAAGAGCTGTCACGACACGCGCTTCGTCGAGGTCGCCCGCATCAAGGACCCGAAGGGCCACCGCGAGTGCAAGGGCTGTCACGAGAACCTGCCGCACGGGCTCGCGGGCCAGAAGCCGTGCCTGTCGTGTCACGACAAGCGCAAGCCGCCGCAGGCGGGCCACACCGACTGCAAGAGCTGCCACGAGAGCCACTCGGGCGCGGTCATCAAGACGTGCAAGCAGTGTCACGAGGTGGCGAAGCTGCCGGGCCTGCACCAGGAGAAGGAGCACCAGCAGTGCGAGAAGTGCCACACGCCGCACACGCCAGACCCGGGCCGCGGGCCGGCGACGTGCAAGTCGTGTCACAAGGCGCTGAAGCTGGAGCAGCACCCGACGCCGCCGACGCAGTGCTCGGGCTGTCACCTCTTCCTCGACGCGAAGCCGGGGCGTGACGGCGGGCAGTGACGACAGGGAGCCTTTGGGTTCCCCGGTCGGGTTCCGCACGGTCGTGATGGTGGTCGTCGGCGTCGTGGCGCTGACGATGGTGGGGCTCGTGCTGGTGATGCTCGACCCCGACCGTCGATGGACGCCGAAGGTTCACTTCCGCCCGGTGCTGGTCGACGGCACGCTGCACCTCGAGCGCTGCGGTGCCTGGCTTGGAACGCGGCGATGGTGGTGCTTCATCGACGTCGACTCGGTGAGCGAGTTCGAGTTCGACGTCGATGGTGACCAGCGCTCCGACGTGAGGGCCCTCTTCTGGGACGGCCGTCGCCCCAAGCGATGCATCGACCTGCGGCCCAACCGGCGGTTCAGCGCGCTCGACTCGGCCAGCTGTTGTTGTCTGCAGATTGGCTGCGCCGACTTCGACACGGCCACCTGCGAGGGCCGCGCGCCGTGAGCGATTGGCCCTTCACTTCCGCTCGACGACGAGCTCGTTCGACACCAGCCTGACGTCGTCTTTCGAGAAGTGATTCGTCGTCTCGTAGTGAATGACGAGGGTGCCCTGCTTCGGCACCGTGAACGACTTCGAGAGGTCGACGACGACCGAGAACGTCTTGCCCGGCTTCACCTTGATGAAGCTGTCGGGTGGCGCGCGCTTGGCCATCTCTCCGCGGTACGGCACCTCGACGCCACCTGCGGTGACGCTGAAGACCGAGTTCGAGAGCTCACCCTCGGAGCAGACGCTCGGTTCGTCGAGCTCGAGCACCTGCTTGCCCGGGTTGGGAATCGTCAGGCGAACCTTGAGCGGCTCGGCCGAGACGAGCTCGACCTGCGCGGGCCAGTGACTGCCGCGCTCCTTTTCGCGAACCGACACCTGATGCGTGCGCTTCTGCTCGTCGACGATGGTGAGGCGCTCGTTCGCCGCGTCGTGCGTCATCGAGGCGAAGAAGACCTGCCCGTCTTCGCGACCTGCGACGAGGCGCTGAGGGAAGACCTGCGTGACGAAGAAGAGCTCTCCGGACTTCGTCGAGCGCGCGAAGAGGTAGCCGGGAAACGCGACGTCCTGCTCGTAGCGCACGAGCCCGACGACCACGGGCGCGACGGTGGGTGGCTTCGTTCGGCTCGACGACTTCATGGGAGGCTCCTGCGCGAAGGCCGAGGTGGCGACGAGGGCGACGGCGATGAGGGTTCGCACCAGCGTCACGGTAGTCGAAGCTGTGCCGTTCTTCGCGAGCGACGCGCCTGGTGCTGCGGTCGTTCTCGAGACCCTCCAGCGCGGACCAAGCATCACGGTGAGCACCGCCCGGGGACTCATCGTCCACGCTCGCGACCGGTGCGCGTGCGTGTTGCAGGACACGTTCTTTCAGTTCGACGACAGCCAGGTCTCGACATCGTCGACCGAGACCGTGCCGCTCGAGAGTGGGCCGAGCGCTGCGAACGTCGACGCGAGCGCGCGCACGAGGGGAGCCGCGCTGGCCTCGGTGCGCTCGAGCGTCTGCTTGCTCTCGTACGAGAAGTCGTGACCCGTGAGCCACACGCCAGACGTCGCGCCCGGCTTCTGGCCCTTCGAGACGACCTTCCACGCGCCATCGAGCGCTCCACGCGCGGGCCGCGGCGTGCGTGAGGTGAGGAACGCGGAGCCGAGGTCGTTGCCGCTGCCGAGCCAGTTCGCGAAGACCTCGACGTCGACGCCATGCCGCTTCGCGCCTCGCACCACCTGCGCCACCGTGAGGCGCTTCACCGTCACGTTCAGCTGCGAGGGGTCCATCGACTTCGAACGCTTTCGCTTCCACTGCTCGATGACCTTCGCCGTCCACGACTTCGAGCAGAGCACGACGCGCTCGTCGTCGAACCGAAGCTGAAGCTCGACGCCTCTGGACGTGTCGCGCACGCGCGCGGCGGTGAGGGCCTCGGAAGCGGGGGGACGGAGCAGCGGCGCACCCCTCAGCGAGAAGCGCACTCCGCAGTCGTGCGACTTCGTCGTGCTGATCAGCGCATCGAAGGTGAGCGTGCCGCGCGTCGAGCTGATCAACCGCGCGTCGTCGAACAACCCGCCTTCGTCTTCGAGCCACGCGGTGACGGCGGCTGCATCACGGAGCATGCTCACTCTTCGATCCGAATCACGCGCAGGCCCTGGTCTTCCGAGCCCGTCGAGAGCACCGGCGTCGGCCCCACACCGAACAGCCGCATGTTGCGCTCGAGGTCTCCACGCAGGCGCTGCCACGTCGAGGGCTGTGTTCCGCTCACGTCGGCCACGTGCAGTTCGGCGACGTCGCTGCCCACGTTCAACCCGAAGCGGTAGATGAGCCAGAGGCGGCGCTTCGAGTCGAGGTGCACCTGCGGCACGCCGACGATGGAGTTGCCGTTCGCATCGACTGGCAGCGTCACGCCCTGCAGGTCGCCCTTCACCACGAGCACGGGCTCGCTCGCGCCGGAGCTGAAGCGCCAGACCTCGTGATTCGCCGTCGCGATGAGCACCGAATCGCTGTCACCAACGAGGGTCGTGTCTTGCTGACAGGCGCGGTAGTCGGGGTGCGATGGGCGGAACAGGGTGTGCGTACACGGCACACGCTCGACCAGGCGTTTGCCGTCGCGGTCGGCTTCGAAGAGCCCCTTGTTCGCGGGCCGCATGAAGACGCCGCCTGTTCCGGTGAGCACGGTCTCGGTGCCCGCAGGGAGCAAGTCATAGGCGAGGTTCTCGGTCGTCCACGTCGTACCGGCCGCGTCCCACTTCGAGAGGAGCACGTGGGTCGTCGAGGACGACACACTCCAGAAGACGCCGTTCTTGTCGCGACCGAGCAACGTGCCCGAGGGCGGCGCGTTGACGACCGGG
This sequence comes from Archangium sp., assembly GCA_016793585.1. The sequence goes on along the minus strand of JAEUJR010000720.1, from coordinate 1,559 downwards.
TCGAGCAGCGTGAAGCCCGTCGCCGATTCGATGGCGACGCCGGCGTTGTTCGAGAGAAGCCCCAGCGCCTTGCCCTGCTGAAAATCGGGAGCCGTTCGGGAGAGTCCCGGCGGGCCGAGGTTCTCCCACGCGGTGCCGCCCTTCTTCATTCGCAGCCACGCGCCCCTGATGGTCGAGACGTAGAGGTCTTGCGTCGTCGTTTGAATCGACATGCCGGCGGCGCCGAGCTCGAAGCTCTGCGGCAGCTCGACGAAGCGGAAGCGGTCGGGCGAGACCGGAGAGCAGCTGATCAACACGATGGAGCCCAGAGCGACGACGGCGCGCATGACGCCTGTGTAGCCGACGTGCGCGACGGGGCGGAACTGGCCTACAACCCCGTGATGAAAACTCGCCGCCCCGAAGGCAGCCCCGTCGTTGCCGCAGCGAAGCCCACCGCGAAAGCCCAGCCCTCGACGGCGGCGGCTCCGGCTCCAGCAGCCGCGACGCCCGCTCCGGCGGCGAGCTTCGGAGCGGCGGCTGCTGCACCGAAGACCGACCTCGAGGGCGCGTCGCACGGCTATACGTCTCCGACGCAGGTCTCGTGCCCGTTCTCTGCGGAAGAGAAGGCTGCGTTGTCGAAGAAGATTCCCTGCCCTGCTCTCGCCGGCATGTTCAACGCGGGCATGCTGAAGGTCGAGAAGGACGGCACGGTGAAGATTCCCGACCTCGACCGCGCGCTGAGCCAGCTCGGGCCCGATGCGGTGACGCGCAAGGTGCTCACCAACGGCGCTGACAACACCGACTCGGTGAAGGGCTCGTTCAACCTGTTCAAGCTCAACGGGTCGAACCTCGACCACACCGGGAGCACCGGCATTCGGCAGAACGGCGTGCACCCCGAGCGCTTCGACCTGTTGATGTCGTTCAGCAAAGACGGCGAGCGGCTGACCGCGAAGGACCTGGCGAACGCGGGAGAGCACTTCGCGAAGGAAGACCCGGGGCTCCGCGGGCGGCTCACGCAGCTGGCCGAGCTGAGCATCGTGATGCAGGTGTTCGGAAGACGCGCTCCCGATGGCAGCCGGTACTTCACCCGCGAAGACGCGAAGCAGTTGGTCGTCGATGGGCAGATTCCGTCGAGCTGGCAGCCTCCCGCGGTGCCCGGGAAGGTGCACGTGACTGACGTGCTCGGTGGCGCGGCGCTCGGGTTGTTCCGGCAGCTGATCAATGGCCAGTAGCGTGGCGCGGCGTCCAGCCTGCTCGTTGTGTCTTCAGTCGTCTGATGAGCCCCTGGTTGTCGATGGAAGCACGGCGTTCTGCCCGACATGCGTCGCTGCGATTGGACGATTTGCGACGAGCGACCTCGACAGCCCCGGCTTCCAGGAGGTGGTCGACGAGTTGGTCGAACACGCTCCTGAGATGTTCGGTGAGTTGCCAAGGATTCTGCAGATGCAGCCTCAGCTCCCACCGCTGGATGCGGAGACGCACCTCGACCTGTCAGTTGCGTACAGGGAGATGGGACTCCCCGGCGCTGAGGGAAGCAGCGGCTGCACTCCAGGGCGTGAGGCAGCTGCCACGACGGCGCG
>JAEUJR010000621.1 GCA_016793585.1 Archangium sp. | reverse complement strand
GACACCTTCGATGGTGACGCTCGTCTCGGCGACGTTGGTCGAGAGAATGACCTTCCGCCGCGGGCTCGCCTTGAGCGCGCAATCCTGCTCGGCCGCGCTCAAGTCTCCGTGCAACACGACGAGCTCGAGCTGGTGACGCTGCGCGAACTCCGAACACACGTCTTGCGCACGGCGAATCTCGGCAGCGCCCGGGAGGAACACGAGCACGTGGCCATCGAGCTCGGCCTGAACGAGCCGCTTCAAGGCGGCCAGCACCTGCTGCTCGAGGTGCCGATCGTCTTCCTTCTCGAGGTACTCGATGGCGACGTCGAACCGGCGGCCTTCGCTGCGCAGCGCCGGGGCTCCATCGAGCCAGGTCGCGATCGGCGCGGCATCGAGCGTGGCCGACATCACCACCAGCTTGAGGTCGGGCCGGGTCGTCTTCTGCAGCCGTCGCAGCATCGCGAGCGCGAGATCGCCGGCGAGGTGCCGCTCGTGGAACTCGTCGAGTACCACGATGCCGACGTCGCGCAGTTGGGGATCGCCGACGAGCCGCCGCGTGAGCAGGCCTTCGGTGACGAAGCGAATCTTCGTCTTCGCTGAAGAGACGTCGTCGAAACGAATCTGGTAGCCGACGGTGTCTCCGAGCCGTTCGTTGCGCTCTTCGGCGACGCGCGCCGCTGCGAGCCGGGTTGCGAGTCGCCGCGGCTGCAGTACGACGATCTCCTTCTGACCCGCGAGCCCGGCCGAGAGCAGGGCAGGGGGCACACGCGTCGTCTTGCCCGCGCCAGGCGGCGCCTCGAGCACGAGCGCTTCACGGGTACGCAAAGCGCCGACGATGTCGGAGAGGAGGCTGTCGATGGGCAACTGCATCTGAGGTGGCGCTACTGCCCGAGGGCGAGTCGGTCAACTGTGCCGCAGGCGGCGATCGTCGCCGTGTGGTTGCGTCAGGAAATCGTCGAGGGTGGCTGGCACGTTCCGAGCAACTTCCGTCATGCTCCAGACCCAGGAGACTCGATGCGCCTCGCACTCGGACTCGGAATGTTGCTCACCGCTTGTGTCGAGCCAGCCCTGCCTTCCGACGCTGAGGTCGCGACCGTCGTCGACGCAGGCCCGTATGTGTGCAGCCCGCGAACGTGCACCGGGTGTTGTCTCAACAACGTCTGCCTCGGAGGCAATCAGGACACCGCGTGTGGCTACGACGGGCGCACCTGCAAGGCGTGCGGTGAGGGCACGCGCTGCGAATCGCCTGGTGCCTGCTACGCGCTGCCGGGTGACGGCGGAGCGCCGAACAAGCCGCTGCCTCCCGATGCCGGCATCTATCTGTCGCCGCAGAACTTGAGGAAGTGTCAGTTCTTCTTCGGCACGTGGATCTGCTGAGTGCTCAGTCGCGCATCGGAGCGCATTCGCACCGCACGGGCTGACCGCATGGCGAGGCCTCTTCGCCGCAGTCGAGCCAGTACTCGCTCGCCGGATTCGGCGGGGGCGGATCGACATCGACGAACACGCAGCCGGCATCGGGGGTTGGCGTGCACGCTGTTTCACGCGAGTGCTCGACGTGAACGAAGCACGCGCGTGGCCCGGCGTAGAGAGCGGCAGAGCACCTATGAGCGAAAACGGTCTGCGCGGGACTGCTGGCCACGTCTCGTCGGCCCGCGAGCGGATCGGCGAGCGAATCCATGCCTTGTGGTCGTGGGCCTCGCCTGAGCGACAGATCGGGTCGCTGCGTCACGCACCCGATCATCAACAACGCGAGCAAGCAGCGCTTCACGCCTCGGCTTGAGCGGCCTTCTTGCTGCGCTTCTTCGGCGCCACCGCTTCGACGACAGGCGCGGCTTCAACCGGAGGCGCCTCTTCGACGGGCGCAGCTTCCACTTCCGCCTCGACCTCGGACTCCTCGTCAGCCTCGGCCACCTCCGCCGCCTCGACCTCAGGCTCAGCGCTCGCGTCGAACTTCCGCCGCTTCGGCTTCTGCCCGATGCCCGAGTCTTCGAACGCGTTCTTCAGCGGAGCCAGCGCCGCCTCGGCCAGCAACCTCGCCTGCCGCATGGGCAGCTCGAGCCTGCGCGCGTGCCCGACGATTTCCTCCCGCAGCGCGATCTCTTCGCTCGGCAACAACGGCTCGGGCGAGAACCCGCCACGCCACGCCGCGATCGTGCTGCGAACCTGCTCCACCACGGGAACGATCGGCGCGAACGACGACTCCGCGAGCATGCGCTTGCAGTAGCTGCTGCCGAGCTTCTTCTCGAAGTCGGCGGTGAACCGCTCGAAGTCTTCACGATCGACCCTGCGCGCGGCGGGCAGCTTCACCTTGCCGAACAGCGCCTCGAGCAACGGAGCCCGCGTTCCGGCGACGAACGTGATGCCCGCCTGCAGCCGCTCGATCGCATCGACCGCCGTGTTCTGCAGCCCTCGCGCGTGCTCTTCGCGAGCACCTTCCAGCTCGGGCAATCGCATCGCCCGCTGGTTCAGATCACCCAGCTCGCCGCGCGCCGTCGTCAGGCGATCGATGGCCAGCATCAGCCAGCCCTTCTCGTCCTTCAGGCCCTGCTTCTTCGAGAGCTCACCCTGGGCGGTCTCGAGCCGCTCCAGCAGGGTCTGCGACCAGGCCACCACGTCGAACGCTTCCGCGAGACTCATCGTCATGGGCGCGGCGATGTAGCACGTTCAACAGCCCTGTGGGTCACCCGCCCGCGAGGGCCGATCGCAGCTGGGCGAGGTCCTCTGGCAGGGGCGACTCCACCGAGAGCGCCGAGGCCGGTAAATCGAGCTTCAGCCGCGCCGCATGCAGCGCCAGCCGGGGAAGACGCACCCGGTCAAAGGGCTTCCCGTAGATGCGATCGCCCAGCACCGGAAACCCGCTCTCGGACAGCTGCACGCGAATCTGGTGAGTGCGCCCGGTATCGAGATCGACCTCGACGAGCGCCGCGTCGCTGAACCGCTCGAGCACCTTCCACGACAGCCGCGCCCGCCGCGGAGACTCGAGCTTCGTCGTGTACTTCCCGTCGGGGCCCTTCGCATACGGCGTGTCCATCGAGCCGGTGTCGGGCGGCGCGCCGGCGACGAACGCGAGGTACGTCTTGTCGATGCGCTTCTGCTCGAACCCGTCGGCGAGCAGCTTCACGCCGTCGTCCGACTTCGCGAGCGCGAGACAGCCGCTGGTCTCTTTGTCGAGGCGGTGAACGACTCCGGGGTACGCCTTGCCCGCGACGTCGAAGCCCACGTGCTGTGAGGCAATCAACTCCACCAGGCTCACCTGACCCGGCTCGGGCTCGACGGTGAGCCCCGACGGCTTGTCGACGAGCAGCACGAGCTCGTTCTGCGCCAGTACGGCAATCGTCGGCCCTTCGACCTTCGGCGCAGGTGGAGGCGGCGGCACCTCGATCTCCACCGTCTCGCCGCCCCACGTCTTGCGGCCCGCCTTCGCGATCTTCCCGTTCACGCGCACCCGGCCCTGATCGAGCAGCTGCTTCACTCGCGCGGCATCGGCGTTCGGGAGCGCGCGCACGAGGAACTTCTCGAGCAGCACCTTCTCTCCCCGGGGAACCTCGACGCGTCGGCTGGCCATGCGGCATTCCGTATGGCACACGCGCGCCATGCCGGTAGTGACGATTCGCGAAGCAGTCGCGGCAGACGACGAAGCGATCGGCGAGCTGCTCGTGCAGGCGTTCGTCGAGCAGTACGCGAAGAAGCTGCCGCAGGTGCAGGTGACCGATCGCCGAAAACGCGAGCTTCGTGATGTCGCGGGGAAACGCGCGGTCGCGAAGGTGTGGGTCGCGGAGTCGAACGGCGGTGTCGTCGGAACCGTCGCCGTCTGGCCGATGGGCGCGCAGGGCTCCGAGACCTGGCTCTCCGACTCGTGCGATCTGCGTCACCTGGCGATCGCGGCGAGCGTGCGAGGGCAGGGCGTCGCCGGTCAGCTGCTCGACGCAGCCGAGGCGTGGGCGCGAGGCTCAGGGGCAAAGCGCGTCGTGCTCCACGTTCGGCGTGGCGCCGTCGGCGTGCGTCGGCTCTACGAAGCGCGCGGCTACCTGCGAGACGAGTCAGGTGACATCGACGCGCTGCCCGAGGTCTTCCTCGAGGCGTTCCTGCTGCCGCTCGAGTGAGCGCGTCAGCCGAGCAGGGCGTCGAGCGCGCCTGGTACGGTCAAATCATCGAAGGCGTGCGTCGGTCCCGCGGCCTTCAGCTCCTCGAGCGCGATGTCACCCGTCGCGACCGCGATGCTCTCGGCCCCGATCGCCTGGGCCGCCGAGACGTCTTTCGGCGTGTCACCGATCACCACCACGCGAACCTCGTTCAACGCTTTTCCCAGCCTCGCGGCGCCCCGCTCCGCGCCGCGCCGAATCAGCTCGGGCCGCAGCTCGTGATCGTCTCCGAAGCCGCCGAAGTCGAAGCGCTCGTGAATACCCACCCGCTTCAGCTTCGCCATGGCGCCGCTCTTCACGTTGCCGGTGCCCAGCCCGACTGCGCAGCCTGCAGCGTGGCCCGCGTCGATCGCCCGGGTCATGCCGGCGTGTACGCGGTAGCGCTGATCGTCGACCTTCCACACCTCTTCTTCGAGCAGCGCGACGTAGCGGTTGATGAGCTCGTCGATCGTCTCGCTGCTCGCGGTGACGCCGATCTGATCGAGCCCCAACCGAACGATCGCGCGGTCGGTCATGCCGCTGAACGAGAAGTGATCACACGCGTCGGGCCGGCCGTAGATCACCGAGAACGCTCTCGTGATCGCGCGTCGCCCCGCGCCGCCCGTGGTGATCAACGTGCCATCGATGTCGAAGAGCAACACGGTCGGCTTCACGAGAGTCGCTCCTGAATGCGCCTGGCCCAGTCGGGCTCGAGCTCGAGGCACGCGGCGTCACGGCCCAGCTTCACCGCCGCCGCAGGAATCGACCCGCTCCCGCCAAAAGCGTCGATCACGAGCTGACCCGGCTTCGACCAGGTGCGCACGAGCGGCTCGATCACTCCGAAGGGTTTGTGGTTCGGGTGATTGCCCCAGCGCTGCGCCTCACCGTCGTCGTCGTAGCCAGCGACCGCCGACCAGGGAATCGCCGGCGCGTCGGGCGAAGGAGTCACTGGCGCCGAGGTCGAGAACACGAGCGCCGTCTCGACCACGCGCAGAATCTCTTCGCCGCTGTTCGACTGCCGCGTGCGTTTGCCCCAGACGAACTCGCCGAGCTGGTGGCTGTAGCCGAGCGTCTTCGCCACCGTGGTGATCGGCTCCCGCCCGAGCAGGTTCGTCCAGATCACCA
>JAEUJR010000608.1 GCA_016793585.1 Archangium sp. | reverse complement strand
GCCGGTGTCGTCGAAGAGCCCGAAGACGCAGGCGCGCCCGTCGTCGACGCAGGCGTGAAGAAGCCCGTCGTGAAGAAGAAGCCGCCGAAACGCAGACGGCGACGCTGATCATCGAGGTGCCGTGATGAAGAAGCTCCGCGTGACCGCGACGCCTGGTGGGGCCGGTCCTTCGCAGACGATTCCGTACCTCGAGGTACCCGAGGCGGTGACGTTCTTCGGCACACGAGGGCGGGTTCCGGTCGTGGTGCGACTCGGGAAGCGCGTCTTGCGCATGTCGCTCGCGCCGATGGGTGGGGTGCACGTGCTCGGGTTCAGCGCGGCGAACGCGAAGGCGGCAGGCGTCTCGGTGGGCGACCAGGTCACGCTGACGCTCGAGGTCGACGAAGGCTCGCGAGCGGTGGAGCCACCACCCGAGCTCGCGAAGGCGTTTCGAACGAACGCAGCGGCGAAACAGGCATGGGCGAGGCTGGCGCCGTCACATCAGAAGGAGCACGCCGAGGCGATTCTGCAGGCGAAGAAGCCCGAGACCATCGCGCGATGGGTGGAGAAGACGCTCGCCATGCTGACGCGGACGGGCCGGCCGAAGAAGCCCGCACCGAGCACGAAGCCGCTCGCGGCCAGGCTCGGGTTCAAGCCGGGGCTGCAGGTGTCGGTCGTCGACGCGCCGAAGGGCTTCTCGCTCGGCGTACCCTCGGTGAAGCACGGTCGCGACGGCGCGCTCGTCTTCGTCATGAATCGCCGGGCGCTCGAGCGGGTGCTGCCGAAGGTCGAACGACACGCCACTGGAGCGTTGTGGTTCGCGTACCCGAAGGCCACGTCGGGCCTGCCGACCGACCTCACGCGCGACGACGGGTGGCGTGTGGTCGAGGCGCGCGGGTTGCGGCCGGTGACGCAGGTCTCGGTCGACGCCGTGTGGACTGCGCTCCGCTTCAGACCGGCGCCCTGATCAGAGCGACACGCGCAGCGTGGTCGACGTGCAGAAAGGCAACGTGCACTCCACGGTGCCACTCACCACGTTGCCTTTGATGCTCAGCTTCGGCGTCACGCGGTCACCGAGCGAAACGATGCGAACGATGGACAACACGAGCGAGCGATAAGGCTTGCCGTCAGCGGCGAGACTCTCGACGTCGGTGAGCCTGAAGACGCCGAGCGAGGTGAAGACACCGCTCCCGCCCGTCGCGAGCCTGATCACCACCACATGAAGTCCGCTCGGGGTACGCCCGAGCCACTCGTAGGCGATGAAGCCCTCGTCGCCCCGCTCCACTTTCGCGCCCGACGGGCCCGTCTTCACCTCGTCGAAGTAGCGGTTGGTCTCGAGCGCGGCCGCCACGTCGATGGAGCGCACGATGGGCCGATCATGATCAGAGAGCCACGGCAGGAACTCCTGAATGACGGCGGGGTGAATCCACTCGCCTCGCACCTTGAAGGTCTCGATGGCCTGCTTCCGCTCGGCAGGCGAGAGGTCGACGGGCTCGGCGGCGAGCAGCATCAGCAGCAGCGCGGTCATGCCTGCAGTGTGCCGAGTGCGCTCGCGAAGGCCACACCGAACAACCCGAGCACGCAGGCGAAGCCACACCACCACGCCACGTACGCGGCTCCGTGAGCGACGCGCGCGACGAGAAAGAGAGACGCCAGGCCCGTGAGCCACCCGTACGGCAGCAGCGCGGCGAGGCTCACGACCACGATGACGACGGGCACGGCCTCATCCTCCACCGTGCGCTGAAAAAGAGAAGGCGCCGGAACTCCGAAGAGCGCCGGCGCCTCCTGACTTCATCCCCTCCCAGGGATCACTTCTTCTTCGCGGGCTTCGTGGCCGGCTTGGCAGCCTTCGCAGGAGCCGCCATCGCGACCGTCTTCATGTTCGTCGGCAGCGACTCCCACTTGATGAGCGACTCGCTCACCGCGCCCACGAACGTCGCCTC
>JAEUJR010000568.1 GCA_016793585.1 Archangium sp. | reverse complement strand
AGATGGCGATGAACGGATCTCGCAGTGCGACCTTCTGCGAACACGGCATGAGCGCGACCGTCACCTCGAAGCCGGCCTCTGCGAGCAGCTTCGCCTTCTTGCCCGTCGGCCCCGACTCGAGCCCGTGCACGTACATCACGCGAGTCCTGTGCCCTGTTTCCAGAAGCTGCGCTGCGCGCTCCACGTGTCGGCGATGGCGCGCTTCGTCGAGGGGCCGACGCCGGTGGGGAACTCGTCGGTTCGCGCGCCGCTCAAGACCTCGACACAGGCGTGGACGGACTGCGCGAGGCCGTCGAGGTCGTAGCCACCCTCGAGCAGCAGCACGAGCTTGCCGCCGCACGTCTCGGTCGCGAGCTGCTTCACGGCGCTCGCCATCGCTGCGAAGCCGCGCTCACTCACGTTCATGCCGCCGATGGGGTCGGCCAGGTGCGGGTCGAAGCCGGCCGACACCAGCACGAGGTCGGGCGAGAACTGCCGTGCGATGGGCAGGAAGACGTCGTGAAAGACGGCTCCGTATTCCGAGTCGCGTTGGCCGCCTGGCAGCGCGACGTTCACCGTGAAGCCGCGGGCGTTGCCTTCGCCCACTTCGTCGGGCGCGCCGGTGCCCGGGTAGTAGGGGAACTGGTGTGACGAGCAGAACAAGACGTCTCGGCGGCCCGCGAAGGTGTGCTGCGTGCCGTTCCCGTGGTGCACGTCCCAGTCGAGAATGAGCACCCGCTCGGCGCCGTGCCTTCGCGCGGCCTCGGCGGCGACGGCGACGTTGTTGAAGAGACAGAAGCCCATGGCGCGGTCGCGCTCGGCGTGATGGCCGGGCGGCCGCACCAGCGCGAACGCGTTCGTCGCGCGGCCTTCGAGCACCTCGACCGTCGCCTGCGCCGCCGCACCCGCCGCCAGCAACGCCGCGTCGGCGCTCCCGGGGCTCATGGCGGTGTCGGGGTCGAGCTGCGCCGACTGGCCTTTGAGCGAGAGCACGTGGTCGACGTGGTCGGCGTCGTGCACGGCGAGCAGCTCGTCGCGGGTCGCTTCACGGGGCTTCTCGCGGCTCGTCCCGGCGATCTTCACCCGGTCGAGCAGGTCGAGAATCGCTCGCAACCGCCCCGGCGACTCGGGGTGCATGGGCCCGGCGACGTGTTGCTCGAAGCGGGAATCGGCCCACAGCCGGGTCGTCATTCTTGAAGCCTCCTGACGTGCTCCATACAGTCGCCCGCCGTGGCGGCGCGATCTCAAAGGGTGGGGCTGACCTGGGCAATCTTCGGCACCTTCACCATCGCGCTCGTCGTGCTGGTGCTCGTGCTCTTCATCGTGCTGCCGAGACAGGCCGAGGGCCCGCTCGAAGACACGCTGTTCGATCGCGGCAAGGCGGTGGCCCGCGAGATCGAGCGCAAGATGGTCATCGGGGCGCGCGACGGCATCGACCAGGACGCGTCGACCGAGATTCGCACCATCATCGGCAGCGAGCCCGAGATCCGCTCCGCGTGGGTGCTCGTGTGCCCCGACGCCGAGTGCGGGCCGAAAGATCTCATCGCGCTCAAGCCGAACACCGAGCCCGAGCTGACCCGCAGCGTGCTCGAGGCCTTCAACGCGGGCGGCCGCAAGGCGCGGCTCACGCTCGACTCGGGCGATCTGCTGGTGGCCGACGAGGTCGCGCCGCGCACCGGCTCTGGCCGTGCGCACGTCATCGTCGTGCTCGACACCATTCGTATTCGCCAGGCCATCTCGAGCCTGCGGCAGATTCTGCTCGTCGCGCTGCTGGTGAGCGTGGCCGTGTTCATCGCGCTCGTCGGCGTGTTGTCGCGGGTGCTGCTCATCGCGCCGATTCGTCAGATGCGGGCGCAGGCCGCCCGGCTGTCGGAGGCCGACCTCTCGGGCAAGGTCGAAGGCGCCACCACGCGAGAGCTGCAAGAGCTCGCCGACGCGCTGAACATGATCGGCCAGGGCTTACGAGACACCATCGGCCGGGTGCGAGGCGTGGCCGAGAGCGTCGCGCAGGTCATCGATCAGATCTCGCGGTCGGCCTCCACCACCTCGGGCGGCTCGGCCACCGTGCTCACGCGCGTCGAAGAGACCTCGAGCGCGATGGTCGAGATGCTCGCCAGCCTCAAGGGCATCGCCGAGAACGTCGAGACGCTCTACGGCAGCGCCGAAGACTCGAGCTCGAGCATTCTCGAGATGGCCACCACCAACGACGAGGTCGCCGAGAACGTGATGAAGATGGCCGCGTCGGTCGAAGAGACCACCAGCGCCATCGAGCAGACGACGTACTCCATCAAGGAGGTCGCGCGGAACGTCGAGGACCTGCTCAAGAGCGCCGAGCTCACCTCGTCCTCCATTCGCGAGATGGACGTCGCCATCAGCCAGGTCGAGACGAACGCGTACGAGACGGCGCGCCTGTCGGAGCAGGTGTCGAAGGACGCCGAGCTGGGCGCCGAGTCGATTCAGAAGACCATCGTCGGCATCGACAACATCAAGGACAGCTCGCGCGCGGCATCGACGGTCATCGAGCAGCTCGGCCGCCGCATTCTCGAGATCGGCAACATCGTCGACGTCATCGACGACGTGGCCGAGCAGACGAACCTGCTCGCGCTCAACGCCGCCATCATCGCCGCGCAGGCGGGTGAACACGGCAAGGGCTTCGCCGTCGTGGCCGAAGAGATCAAAGACCTCGCCGAGCGCACGGGCGCGTCGACGAAGGAGATCGGCGATCTCATTCGCGCCGTGCAGGACGAGTCGCGCAACGCCGTGAGCACGATGAACCAGGGCGTGAAGCACGTCGAAGAGGGCGTGCTGCTCGGCCGTGAGACCGAAGGCGCGCTGAAGAAGATTCAGGAGTCGGCCAACCGCTCCACGCAGATGGTGAAGGCCATCGCGCGCGCGACCGTCGAGCAGGCCCGCGGCTCGAAAGACGTGACGGCCGCGGTCGATCGTATTCGTGAGACGGTCGAGCAGATCAGCAAGGCGACCAACGAGCAGGCGCGCGGCTCCGAGCAGATCATGAAGAGCGCCGAGCACATGAAGCGGCTGACGACGCATGTCACGCGCTCGGTGCAGGAGCAGGCGCACGGCAGCAAGCAGATCAGCCGCTCCATCGAGAACATCAACGAGATGGTGACGCACCTGAACCGCGCGCAGAAGGAGCAGACCCGCGGCTCGGAGCAGGTGCTCAAGGCCATCGAGACCATCAAGTCGGTCTCGGAGCAGCAGAACCGCTCGGTGAAGCAGCTCGAAGAGGCGATCGAGACGTTGCGGCAGCAGGGCGAAGTGCTGCGTGGAGAGATTCGCCGCTTCCGCGTCTAGGCGCGCCAGTCGGGCCGAAGGCGATCGAG
>JAEUJR010000547.1 GCA_016793585.1 Archangium sp. | reverse complement strand
GCGCACCGCGTTCACGTCGGGGTCGGCGATGAGGATCTTTCGGGCCTGGGCCATGGCGATCGTTCCTCAGTACGGCTGCAGGTCGTAGGCGGCCTGCAGCTTCGAGACGAGCCCCTCGACGAGCGTGGGATCGCTGGTGTGGAAGCCCCAGGTCGCGCCGCGGCCACGACGCTGGAGCAACGCGTACGCGAGGCCATCTCCGAGCCAGAGCAGGAACTCGTGCCGTGCGAGGTGCTCGTCGCCTTCCAGAAACACGGGCGTGATGGTCGGGTGGGTGACCAGATCGGCGCGTTTGCCGAGCAGGTACACGCGCGGCGCGAACTCCGCCGGAGAGACGTCGAGGCCTCGCACGACGGGAAGGTCGGCACGAATCAGCGGGCCACCGACGTAGACGAGGCCACGCGCGCTCGGCTCACGCAGCAGCTCCCGCGCGACCTCAGACTGCAGCTCGTCGAAGAGCACGTCGGCGACCTTGCCGCGCCGAGCCGGCTCGCCCTGCGTCTCGGGCAGCTTCGGCGATCGCGCGTTCCCAAGCAGCAGCTCGACCTCTTCCCAGAACGGCAGGGGGTCGAGGCGCAGGTGGTGATGCAACGAGCCGCGGCGCTCCTCCATGCGGCGGCGGCAGCGCATGAGCAGCTCGTCGAAGTCGTCACCGTCGCGGGGAAAGGTCGCGCAGCCACCCGTGAGGCCGAACGGAATTCTCGCCTCCAGCGCGCGGCCGTCGGGCTCCTCCAGCAACGAGCTCAGGGCGCGGCGCAGGAACATGAGGCCACCGAAGAAGTCGGTCTCGGGCAGCAACACGTGAAACTCGTGCTCCCCTGCCCTCGCCACCACGTCGGCGTCGCGCGTCACCTGGGAGATCACCCGCAAGACGATCTGCTGTGCCTGGCGGGCGGTCGGCGCGCCGAGGCGCGTGCGAATCGAGGTCAGGTTGTCGATCGAGAACGTCAGCAGCGTGAAGGAGCGGCCGTAGCGTCGGGCCTTGTAGATCTCCTTCGTCGCGTAGTCGGTGAAGTAGCTGAGCGTGTACGCGCCAGTCTCACGGTCGCGCAGGCCCTGTCGCTGCAGCAACGCGAAGCGCGCCGCCGTCTTCAGCGACGACGCGGCGAACGCACCGAAGCGCTGCGTGTCGGCGACGAACGACTCCGAGAACGTGCCGTTGAGCGAGTCGCCGAGCTGAACGAGCCCCTGAATCTCGCCAGCCGAAGTGACGAGCGGAACCAGAAACGAGGCGCCCGCGAGCCACGGGTTCGCTTGAACGAGCGTCGGGTCGACCACGTCAGGCAACGCCGAACGATCGATGAGCCCGCGCCATGCACGCAAGCGAAGGCCGCTGCGCTCGCCCGCAACCCACAGCGCGCCCGACTGCGCGCCGCAGTGCTCGCAGAGTTCCTGCAGAATGCGCTCCTGCAGCAGCTCGATGTCGTTGAGCCCGACGATCGCGAGCGCCCGATCTTCGATGGCGACGCTCATGGCACCGTTCCCGAGTAGACGAAGCGCACCGGGCCGCGTAGCCAGACCTGCGAGAGATCGCGCGCCACCTTGATGTCGAGCACGCCGCCCGGCAGCTCGACGGGCACCCACTCGTCGAAGGGGCTGCGCCCCTCGAGCGCCGAGGCCACCACCGTCGCACAGGCGCCCGTTCCACACGCGAGCGTGATGCCGACGCCGCGCTCCCAGACGGTGACTCGCAGCCCGCCCGCCGCGCGCTTCTCGACGAACTCGACGTTGGTGCGATTGGGGAACAGCGGGTGGTGCTCGAGCCTGGCGCCGAGCCGCTCCGCCTCCGAAGGAGGGACGTCAAGCAGCACGAGGTGCGGGTTGCCCATGCTCACGGCCGTGCCGATGAGGCCCTCGATCGGCTGGCGTACGAACGGCCCACCGTGGGGAAGGATCGGGTCCTTCAGGCGCGCCGGCCCCATCGCCACCGTGACCCGATCGACCTGCCCGTCACGCCACTCGAGGTCGGAGGCCAGCAGGCCTGCGCCCGTGGCGATGGAGACGCGGTCGGGGTGAGCGCTGGAGCTCTCGGCCACGTGCTTGACGACGCACCGCAGGCCGTTGCCGCACATCTCGGCGATCGAGCCGTCTGCGTTGTGCACCACCATTCGGCCTTCGGTGCCCGCTTCAGGCAGCACGACCAGCACCCCATCGGCGCCGATGCCGAAATGCCGATCGCAGAGCTTGCGGCTCAGCTCAGGGTCGATGTCGAGGCCCGAGGCACGACGATCGAGCACGACGAAGTCGTTCCCCAGGCCGTGGTACTTGAAGAAGCGCTCCACGGGGGAAGCTCATAGCCAGCACGCGCCGCTGACGCGAGGAGCTTCCCCCGCCCGTCACACCGGGCCTACAGCACCGAGATGGCGCGAATCGGCGAGAGGTTGTTGGTCTCGATCAGCTCCGGCAGGCTCTGATTCAGATCCACCACCACTCCCATGAAGAACTGCCCACGCGCTCCACCCGGCGTGAAGGCGTTCACCGTGTACGGCCGGGTTGCGCAGGCCCCCGGAGCGAGCGGGAACGAGAGGTCGCCCATCGCGGGCACGAGCACGTCGTTCGCGCCGATCGGGTTCGAGGTGGAGATGACGGTGTCACTCGAGATGAGGAACGAGATCGTGCTGGTCGCCGGCGCGTTGCCGCGGTTGCAGACCGTGACGTTCGAGGCGAACGACGCTCCGAATGTGACCGAGGCGGGCGCCGTCGCGGTCGACACGACGAAGTCGGGGCCGCGACCGAGCTGGAACGAGCGGACGAAGGAGTTGTTCGTCTCGCGCAGCTCGGCCATCGAATTGAACGGATCGGCGATGGCGGCGATGAAGAACGGCATCGTCAGCGAGCCCGGCGGAGGCGGCGGCGCGTTCGCGTTCATCGTCGCCTGCACGGTCTGCGTGAGGCACTGGTTGGCCGCGAGGGTGAAGAACGCGCCTGGCACCTGCGTGTCACCCGGCACCGAGATCGTCGAGTCGCTCGAGAGCACGAGATCGACCTGCGCTCCACCCGGCGCCGTGCCGCGGTTGCAGACGGTGATCGACGCCGTGAACGGCTCGAACGGCGCGATGACCGAGGGCACCCCGATCGACGTCACCGTGAAGTCGGGCGCGCTGCCGATGGCCATCGAGAACGCCGGGCTCGTGTTGTTGGTCTCGATGAACTCGGGCACGACGCTGCGCGGGTCGGCCACCGCGTTGAGGTTGAACAACGGCTGACCGGGCACGACCGGGTTCGCGGCGCCCGACACGCTGACGGTGCCGCACTGGTTCGCGTTCAACGTCGGCGTCGGCGCCTGACCGACCGGCATCGAGGTGGCGCCCGACGAGAGGCGCAGCTCGACCTCGGTCGAGGCCGGCACCGTTCCGCGGTTGCAGACCGACACCGTGGCGATGAACGGCGCGCCTGGCAGCAACGCGGCCGGAGCCGAGACGCCCGTCACCTGAAAGTCGGGCATCGACCCGACGCCCATGGCCGTCGTCGCGGCGAGCTGGTTGTTGGTCTCGTTGAACTCGGTCACTGCATTCGTCGAGTCGAGCACGATCCCCACGAACGGCGCGATCACTCCGGGCGGAGGGTTCGCCTGGGCGGTGAAGGACTGCGACACGCAGCGCCCAGCGAGCAGCGAGAGCGAGAACGAGCCCACCACCGAGTTCGTCGGCGAGAAGAGGTCGGGCGAGAGGGTGCGTGACGAAGCGAGCACCACGAAGGCTTGAACGACTCCGTCGACCGTACCGTTGTTGCAGAGCACCGCGCTGCCGTTGAAGGCGGCGCCAGGGAGCGCGCTCGCGGCAGACGAGACCGAGCTGACCGTGAAGTCTGGCAACGTTCCCACGTCGAGTCGGCTGGCGGGGCTCGCGTTGTTGGTGGTGATCAGCTCGAAGCCGCCTCGCGTCGCGACCGCTCCGATGAACCACGTGCCAGACGGTGGAGAGAACGTGTTGACGCTCGAGGTGACGCACTGGCTCGGCGTGAGCGTGAGGCGAGACAGCGCGCCCAGGAAGAAGTCCTGCGGGAGCGCGAGGGTGGTGTCGGTCGAGGCCATCACCTCGACGTCGGTCGTCGCCGTCACGTTGCCGCGGTTGCACGTGGTCACCGAGACGGTGAACGAAGAACCAGGCAGAACCGCGACCGGTCCCTTCGCCGACGTCACGACGAAGTCGGGGCCCTGCCCCACGGCGATCGCCTGAACCGCGCTCGTGTTGTTCGCTTCGTTCGTCTCGACGACGTTGCCGAAGCTGTCGACCATGGCACCGATGAACACCGCCGGCTGGGTCGCTCCAGGAGGCGTCGTCGCGCTGCCCTGAATCGTGACGGGCTTGCACTCGCCGGCGACCAGAGAAACGGGAGCGGCCCCGACGAAGAAATCGGCCGGCCCGTTGCGAGGTGAGGTGATGACGTTGTCAGCCGAGAGGAAGAGCTCCACCGAGGTCGACCCGCCCACGGTGCCGAGGTTGCAGACGTTGACCTGCGTGGTGAACGACTCACCGGGGGCGACGATCGACGGCGCGCTGGTGATGGTGACGGTGAAGTCGGGGCCGACCGAGGGCGCCGTCGTGAAGGCAACTGGCGCTGACGTGATCGGGCCCGTCGCGCTGGTGCCGACCGCGGTGAGCGTGTGCGGGCCAGGCGGAACGGTATCGGCGTTGAACGGCGCGGTGAACGGAGCAGACACCGGCGGCGAGACTGGCGATCCGTCGACGAGGAACTGCACGGCCGTGACGCCAGTCGCCGAAGCAGTGAGCGTCGAGGGCCCACGCAGCGTCGCGCCAGCCGCTGGCGAGGTGATCGTGACCGAGGCAGTCGACGTCGGCACGCGGCAGAGCACGGCGAGCAGAGACTCCGAGCGCACCGAGAGATCGTTGAACGTGCGCGGCGTGCCGGTCACGCGATCGGGAACCACCGTGCCCGTGAGGAAGCCTGACAGCTGCGCGACCTGCCCTGCGTTGCGTGGCGCGACGTGAAGGAACGCGGTGTTCGTGTC
>JAEUJR010000545.1 GCA_016793585.1 Archangium sp. | reverse complement strand
ACACACCATGACGTCCATCGCACTCGCATTCCTCTCGGCTGGCATCGGCGCCGGCCTCTGCATCATCGGCGCGGGCCTCGGCATCGGCCGCCTCGCCGGCTCGGCCATGGAGGGCATCGCCCGCCAGCCGTCCGCTGGTGGCGACATTCGTGGCGCGATGATCGTCGCCGCCGGTCTCATCGAAGGCGCGACGTTCTTCGCCCTCGTCATCTGCATCCTCCTCGCGCTCAAGTCGTAAGCGAGGTCGCAGGGCCTCCGGGGCGTCGCAGCAGGCGCTCCGGAGTCGCAGCACCGCTTCTCTTCACCGCATCACCCTGAGTCTCGAACGCCATGAACCCTCTCGTGCTCGCCAGCAGCTTCACCGACGTCAAGCCCGGCCTGATCATCTGGACGTGGATCACCTTCATCGTGGTGCTCCTCATCCTGCGCAAGGTGGCGTGGGGCCCGCTGCTGAAGTCGGTCGACGACCGCGAGAAGAACATCGTCAACGCCATCGAGTCGGCCAAGCGCGAGCGCAGCGAAGCCGAGAAGCTCCTCACCGAGCAGAAGACGGCCATCGCCCAGGCCCGCCAGGAGGCGGCGGAGCAGGTTCGCAAGACCCAGGCCGAGCTCGAGAAGTTCCGCGAGGAGCTGATGGGCAAGGCCCGCAAAGAGGCCGACGACCTGAAGGCCGAGGCCCGCCGCACCATCGACGAGGAGCGCCTCAAGGCCGTCGCCGACATCAAGGCCGAAGCCGTGAAGCTGTCGCTCCAGGTCGCCGAGAAGCTGCTCTCGGAGCGCCTCGACGACGCCAAGCACCAGGCGCTCGCGCAGCAGTTCGTCACCGACCTCTCCAAGAAGCCCAGCGCCTGAGCTGAATCAGGCCGAGGCGCTTCGAACGACGCCGCTCCTCACGGAGCGGCGTTTTCATTTGGTGGGTTCATGTGGGCCCCTCGACTCGACGTGGCTGGCGCTCGTCGCTGTCGTTACGCTGAAGGCGCGGGGGTTCACCGTGCGCTGGAGTCGTTGGACCGAGAGCCTCTTGAGCCCCGCGCTGCGCGCAGCAGACGTGGTGTGGCGGGCGCGGTTTCTCGTCGAGTGCCTCGTGCTGGGCTCGCTCGTCGCCTTCGCCTTCGCGAGCACCTACTTCGTGCTGGGCCGGCCCGTCGAAGCCCTGGCCACGTTCTGCGGCGCGGCGGGGCTCGCCTTCTGCGTGGTGGGGCTGCGGTGGGTGACGGCGTACGAGCCCATCGCCTGGGTCGCGATGCTGGTGTGCCTCGGCATCTTCAGCATGCCGGTGTTGACCGAGGCGTCGCTCGACCCCTCGGTTCTCGCGTGGGTGTCGGTGGTGCCCTACGTCGGCGCGCTCATTCTCAAGCCACGTCACGCGGTGCTGTGGGTGGTGACGAGCCTCGCGGCGCTGGTGCTCTTCATGGTGCTGCGTGGCGAGCGGCCGGTGGTCGCGCTGTCGGCGTGGCTGTCGCTGGCGCGCGTGATGGCGCTGGTCGCGACCGTCTTCATCTTCGGCCTGCGGTTCTCACGCGAACAGGCCCAGGCGTTGGCGCAGCTCGACTCGGCCAACCGCGCGAAGTCGGCCTTTCTCGCCACCATGTCGCACGAGATTCGAACGCCGATGAACGGCGTGCTGGGCGTCACCGAGGTGCTGCTGGCCGGCCCCCTCGACGTCGAGACGCGCGAGAAGCTGGCGCTCGTGCGCGAGAGCGGCCACACGCTGGTCGCCCTCATCAACGACATTCTCGACTTCTCGAAGATCGAAGCCGGCAAGCTGCGCACCGAGCCCGTCGACTTCGACCTGCCGCTGCTGGTCGAGGAGGTGTCGGGGCTGCATCGCTCGAGCGCGCGGCTCAAGGGCGTCGGCTTCACCGTCACCATCGACGAGGCGATGCCGCGGGTGGTGCGCGGCGACTCGCTGCGGCTCAAACAGGTGCTCACGAACCTCGTGTCGAACGCGGTGAAGTTCACCGAGCGCGGTGAGGTGCGCGTCTCGGTCGAAGGGCTCGGCCGCGGCCGCGTGCGCTTCGTGGTGACTGACACGGGCATCGGTATTCCCGCGATGGCCCTCGAGAAGCTGTTCACGCCCTTCGAGCAGGCCGACGGCTCGACGACCCGGCGCTTCGGCGGCACGGGCCTTGGCCTCGCGCTCTCGCAGAACCTGGTGCGCCTGATGGGCGGCACCATCACCGTCGAGTCGGTGCCGCAGCTCGGCTCCCGGTTCGCCTTCGAGCTGCCCTTCGAGTCTGGCGTGCTGGCGCTCGCGCAGGAGCCCATCGAGGCCATCGTGCCCGAGCGCCGCACCGAGCTGCCCGTGCTCGTCGTCGACGACAACCTCATCAACCTGAAGGTGGCCTGCAGCCTCGTCGAGAAGGCCGGATACCGCACCGAGACGGCGGCCAATGGCCAGGTGGCGCTCGAGAAGGTGCAGAGCGGCCACTACCTGCTCGTGCTGATGGACTGCCACATGCCGGTGATGGACGGCTTCCAGGCGACGGAGCGCATTCGCGGGCTCGACGGCGACGTGTCGATGACGCCCATCGTCGCGCTGACGGCCTCGGCGATGCCCGACGAGCTCGAGGCCTGCAAACGCGCCGGTATGAACGACTGCCTCACCAAGCCCGTCAGCCTGCAGGCGCTCAAGGCGCTGCTCCACCGCATCGAGCACTACCGCGGCATCTTCGAGGGCGCCGCGTGACTCGCGCTGATTCGGCGCTACGCTCGTTCGCCGTCGCCGCATGTCTGACACGCTTCCCATCGCCCCCGTCAGCCAGCCTCTGCAGCTGAAGGACCCGCTCGTCGGCACCCGGCTCGGCGACTACGAGGTCATCGAGCCCATCGGCGAAGGCGGCATGGGCGTGGTGTACCGGGCCGTTCACCCGCTCATCAAGAAGCGGGTCGCCATCAAGGTGCTCAAGCCCGGCGCGGCCACCGACGCCGGCCACGTGAAGCGGCTGCTGGCCGAGGCAGAGGCCGTCAACAGCATCGGGCACCGGCACATCATCGACATCTTCGGGTTGGGGCAGCTCGACGACGGCCGACCGTACATCGTCATGGAGCTGCTCGATGGAGAGCCGCTCGACGCCTACCTGCGCCGCAACCCGAAGCTGCCGCTGCACGAGGTGCTGGCGCTGCTCGTCGACATCGCGTCTCCGCTCGCCGCGGCGCACGCGAAGGGCGTCATTCACCGCGACCTCAAGCCGTCGAACGTCTTCATCTGCCGCGAGGCCGACGGCGGGCATTACCTGAAGCTGCTCGACTTCGGCCTGGCGAAGAAGGCCATGGGCATGGACGGCTCGAGCGCGCAGACGAGCCAGCACGTCGTCGCCGGCACGCCCGACTACATGGCGCCCGAGCAGGCGCGGGCCATGCCGGTGAGCGCGCGCACCGACCTCTACGCGTTCGGGTCGATGGCGTACGAGATGCTGACGGGCGAGGTGCCGTACGTCGGGCAGACCCCGATGGACGTGATGATGGCGCACGTGAGCGCGCCGGTGCCCTCGGTGTCGGCGCTCATGCCCACGGTCCCTCCCGAACTCGACGGCCTGGTGCGGCGGCTGATGGCGAAAGACGCGGCCGAGCGCCCAGCGTCGATGGCCGACGTTCGCGCCGAGCTGAAGGTCATCATCTCGAAGCTCTCGCCGACGGGCTCCTACCAGCGGCTCGAGCCGGCCACCGACCGCACCTCGAGCTCGACCGAGACGCCCGTCGTGCGCGGCAAGGTGACCGAGTACGTCGCGCCCCCCGCGCAGCCGCGCGCCAGCAGCGACGAGCCCGTGGTCGCGCCCCGTTCGAAGACGTCATTCATCGCGCTCGGCGTGGGGGCGCTGCTCGTCGTGGGGGCGGGCCTCTTCGCGATGACTCGGGAGCCGGCCAGCGCTGGGCTGCCGGCCGTCGTCGAGCCTGCCGTGACGAAGCCGGTCGAGGTGAAGCCGCTCGAGCCAGTGGCTCCGTTGGAGCCGGTCGTGCCACCCGAGCCCGTGCGCCCGCCAGACCCCGTCGCCGACGAGCCCCTCGTGGTGCCCGGCAAACAGCCGGTGCGGAAGGTGCCAACGGCCGAACAGCTGGAGGCCCGGGTGAAGCGCCTTCGTGCGGAGCTCACGCGGCTCACGCCACCGGGAGAAGCACCCGACACCGACGCAGACCGGTTGCTCGGGGCGTACCTGCTGCGCTCGTACGCGGCCGAGACGCCGGCGTTGCGAAGTGAGCTCGAGAAGTCACTGAACAGCTTCGAGCGCGACATGATGGGGCCGTTGCGAGCACGCGCGAAGCGCTGAGGTGGAAGTCGGTCGGAGTCGTGTTCGCGTTCCGCTTGGCGAGCACGACGGCGTTCACCGCCGAGGTGGTCGGAGTCGTGTTCACGCGCGACCATGCCTGCAGCAACCGCCACGGTGGTCAGACTCGTGTTCGCGTCACGACCGGCCGCTCCCGATTGCTCTGGATGTTTGCCGAGCGGCACTCGACCACGCCGCTGCGTGAGCGCAGAGGAGCCCCATGTCGTCTCGCGTTCGTCTCGTCCTCGTGTTGTCGCTGTGTGCCTGTGGCCCCGCTGCGCTTCCGCAACGGCAGGCAGGAGACCGCACTCCGCTGAGCGCCGAGTGCGACGCGCAAGACGGCACCAGGTGTCTGCTCCCGTGGCCGAACAACACGTTCACCGTGAAAGATGCCGCCTCGCCCACCGGCTTGCGCGTGCTCATTCAGCGCCGCGTGCTGCCGAACCCCGACTCACCCACGCCGCTCAACCGGCTCGACGGCTTCTCGGTCATCGGTGGGCTCGCCGTGGGCTTCCCCGGAGCCATCACCGTGCGCACCGACTCCCGCCCCGCGACGGCGATGCGCCTGTTCCGCGCGACGCCCGGTGACGGCTTCGGCGAAGAGCTTCCCCTGCGTCTCGCGGTCACGAAGGAGCCCACTGCCTCTCTGCTCGTCGGCTACCCGCTTCGCCCCATGGCGTATTCGACCGACTACGTCGCGGTCGTGCTCGACGAAGTGCAGGGCTTCGAAGCGCCAAAGCGCGTGAAGGTCTCGCTCGGTCTCGAACGCGCCATCACCGACGAAGAGCAACAGCTCGCCGCCTACCACGCCCCGACGCGGGCGCTCCTCTCGAAGGTCGGCATCGAGCCCGCTCGTGTGCTGCGCGTGTGGGACTTCACGACGCGGTCGGCCCAGAGCGTGCGCGCACCGTTCGAGGCCATGCGTGAGGCCTCCATCGCCGCGGCGAAAGGAGGCGGGCTGACGGTGACGATCGACCGTGCGACGCCTGCGGCGCGTGGCGCGCTCGAGGTGCGGGGCTTCATCGACGGGCTGCCGCGTTTCACCTCGCCGACGGGAGAGCTCGCGACCGACGCCGCAGGTCTGCCCATCTCGACCGGCACGCATCAGGCGCCATTTCGTGTCGTGCTGCCGCCAGTCACGCGGCCGTACCCGCTCGTCGTCTTCGGCCACGGCACTGGTGGCACCGTGAACGACGACACCTTCGACGCCGACATCGTGGCGGCGGGCGCGGCGAAGCTGAACCTCGAGTACGCCGGGTGGACCGAGTCGACGGTGCTCGAGACGCTCGTCGGCCTCGACCATCGCTTCACGGGCTCGGAGCGCTCCACCGGGCGCCTCCTGCAGTCGCTCGCCGACGCCAGCGCCATCGAGACTTCGCTCGAAGGGAAGCTCGGCGACGTGCTCGCGCAGGCGACGTTGGGCACCGAGCCGAACCCTGCGGCGGGCGTGCGCTCCGACCCCTCGAAGCGCGTCTACGCGGGTGGCTCGCTCGGCGGAACGCTGGGCTTCGTGCACACGCTGACCGAGCCGTCGCTGCGCGCGGGCGTGCTCAACGTTCCCGGCGCGGGGTGGACGCACTTCGTGACGACGTCGGCGCCGTTCACAACGCTCGACGAGCTGTTCGCGACCACGACGCCGAGCGCCATCGACCGCGCGCTGAGCGTGGTGATGACGCAGAGCAGCTGGGACCCGGTCGACGGTGCGGCGTGGGCGGCGACGGGCATTCGCCCCGACGTCGTGCTGCTGCTGCAAGAGAGCATGGGCGACCCGATTCTTCCCAACATCGGCACGCACCTGGTGGCGACGGCCAGTCGCGCGGTGCAGGTGGGCGAGGTGCTCGAGCCCGTCGTCGGCGTCGAGCGCGTCACCGAGTCGAGCAACCGCACCGCGCTCACGCAGTTCCGCATTCCCAACGGCATCACCGACCTCGTCGAGCGCCACGGCTTCGGGGGCAAGAACACGCAGGCGGGCATCGCGGCGCGGCAGCAGATTTCACGGTTCTTCGATTCGGTGTGGGCGGGCGCTCCGCTCATCACCGTTCCGCCAGGTTGCGTTCGCGGCACGCTCGAGAGCTGCGACTTCGGCGACACCGCGCCCTGACGAGCGCAGCGCGTCGCCTTGATGCAAGGAGCGTTGATGCTTCGCGCGCTCGTGGTGTTCGTCGCGGTGACGCAAGAAGGAGCCGGCGCCGACCGACACGCTCGAGCCCGTGGCGACACGACTGCTCATCGACCATCTCGTCGGCAAACAACGGGTGCTCGCGCGTGAACGGCTGGGCCCCGAGACGTTGTGAACAGACCGCGCGTTGCTCGAACGTTCGACGACGCTGCCACCGGCGTTGCTCGCGCTCATCGACGCTTCCACGGTCGACGCAGGCGTCGGTGAAGGCGCGATGGCGGCGATGCTGCTCGACCTCGAGCTCAAGCGGTCACAGTGGAGCCCGGCGAAGGTCGCGCGCGCAGGGCAGGGCGAGTTCGACAGCAGCGTCGTGCACGGCGCCATCGAGGCGCGCGTGAACTGCGTGTACGTGAACTACCTCGAGGTTCGGTACCCGAAGGCGCGCTTCCTCGTGAAAGGGCCCGTCGAGCCGGTACTCGTTGTCGAAGGTGACGTGCTCCGTGGAGCGCTGATGCCACTCAAGCCGTGAGCTGATGCTTTATGACAGCCATCGTCGCCGCGATCCCGCTGGCCGCCGGGTCTGACGCCTGTCCTCCTGATGTGCCTCGGCGTCTCCGAGATGTTGGTGCCACAGTGTTGGGGATTGGCACCGACGCGATGGTGAAGGCCGCGCCGCCGTCGAGGTGCTTTCGACAAATGGAATCAGCAACACCGTCGCAGGCGGGCGGCATCGCGTCCGTGCCGCGATAGAGGCGAAGGGTAGCCGCCCACTGAAGCCGTGAGCTGAGCGCAGTGCGTGTTGCATCGGCGTCTCCGAGGCGCTGATGCCACTGGGGCTGTGAGCTGCGCTTGCGTGCGATGCGGAAGCGCATCACCAGACGACCTGCGTCGAGTGGCGACTCCGACGTGCTCCGCGGAGCGCTCTTCTTCACGGAAACTGCGGCTTGAACTGCCTGTCGTGCACGTAGGCGAGCCCGATGCCGAACGCGTTGAGCACGTGCCAGATGGCGTGGCCCTGGAACACGTGGTCGGTCGGGTCGCACCACCGCCGCGAGACGTCAGACGCCGAGAACACACCGGCCACCGCGATGAACGCGAGCGCCGCGAGGAACCAGCGCACCTGCGTCTTGTGCTTGATGGTCGCGAGGGCTTCGGTCGTCACCCCGCCGAGCAGCAGCACCGCGACGATGGCCTGCACCGGCAGGTTGAGCTTCGCGACGACGACGGTGAACGCGGTGAGCGCAATGATGGAGCCCCACAGCAGCTTGAACAGCGCCGTCTTCTGCACGTACCCGAGCCGCACCAGGTTCAGCAGCAGCACGAGCGCGAAGAAGAAGTACATGCCGAAGAAGTCGAACACCTGGAGCAGGAAGGTGACCGACGCGTGGTACACGAGCGAGCTGATGCCGACGAGGAACGTCGCGAGCGGCCAGAAGCGCTCGGTGCGGCTCGTCTCTTTCCGCGTCACCTGAAAGAGCACCGCCGCCGTCACGAGGAACGCGAGGTTCGACCAGGTGTTCGCCGGCTCGCTCACCCAGGAGCAGAGCGTGTCTTCACACCACTTCACGTTGGGCAGCCCGCCGAGCTCGCGCATCGGAGTCCACGGGCAGGCGGGGTTGGTGAGCTGCGGGTAGGTGC
This sequence comes from Archangium sp., assembly GCA_016793585.1. The sequence goes on along the minus strand of JAEUJR010000545.1, from coordinate 521 downwards.
TGACGTCCATGGGTTGGCGGTGTCAGCTGATTCGTTCACAGCGTCAATTCGGCGAACCGAAAACGACTGATGCATCGGGTTGTGGCTGAGGCATCGTTCATTCATGGCACCTCGGGTTCTCGAGTCGAAGGCGCAGTTTCTGGTTCGGCTGAAGAAGAGCTGGAGAGCCGACGGCTCGGCACGCATCGGCGTCGGGCAGCATCACCACACGCACGGCGTGGTGCTCGAGGGCGGGAGGCTGAAGGTGCGGCGGCTCGTGCTGCCCGAAGGCGCGGCTGAAGCGCACATGAAGAAGCACGGCAGCTTCATGCCCGAGCACGCCGAGATGCTGAGCGAGCCGACGGGCGAGGTGCTCTACGACGCGGGGTCGCTCGACGAGTTGCTCACGCTCATCGAGAAGGGCCCCTGGCCGCTCTAGCGCGACCGCATCAGGACGGCGTTCAGCACCATGAGGCCGCCGTAGGTGACGGCGTTCGCGCGCAGCACCGCCGCGAAGGGCCAGGCCTTTGGCCGGTTCAGCA
>JAEUJR010000513.1 GCA_016793585.1 Archangium sp. | reverse complement strand
AAGCACCGCGACTCTCTCGGCGGGGTCGTCGTCGTCGAGCACTCCGATGAGCCCGAACCGCGACGTTTCGGGCGGTGGGCACGCCAACAACTCGAGGGTCAACGCGAGGAGCACCATACGGGCGAAGTCAGCAGCTTCGATGCCACGCGATCTGGCTGGGGAAACGGCCACTTCGGCGGCCGCCTGCGGTCCGAGCTGTCACAGCGGGCTCGTGCTGCGTGACATCCTGTCAGCGAAGAGACGTGAGACTCGCGCGTGCTCGCGGCGTCTGCGTGCTGATATTCGGTGACCTCGAGGAGCGTGTGATGAGGACGACCCTGGTGCTGGTGGCGGTACTGCTGCACGGCTGTTCGATGCCGACGCAGGAGGTGTGCTCGGGCAGGAACTGCGCGGGCTGCTGCGACCAGGCGGGAGTGTGTCAGGCCGGAGTGATCACCTCTGCCTGCGGTGAACGTGGAGCGACGTGCGCTTCGTGCTCCGCCGGCCAGGTCTGCATGCAGGGCACGTGTGTGTTCTCGAACTTCGGCGGTTTCAGCGGTGGCTCCGCTGTCGCCGGTGGATCCGCTGTCGCCGGTGGATCCGCGGTCGCAGGTGGATCCGCGGTCGCAGGTGGATCCGCGGTCGCCGGTGGATCCGCGGTCGCTGGTGGATCCGCGGTCGCCGGTGGATCCGCGGTCGCTGGTGGATCCGCGGTCGCAGGTGGATCCGCGGTCGCTGGTGGCTCCGCGACCGCTGGTGGCTCCGCAATCGCCGGTGGATTCGCCAGCGCTGGAGGCGCGGCCGCTGGTGGTGCAGCTGGTGGCAGTGCCTGCGCTCCGCTGAGCGCGACCTGTGGAACGGGCACGTCGTGCTGCAACGGGCTCGTCTGCGCGAGCGGCCACTGCAAGGCACCGACGACCTGTGGTGGAGCAGGAAACGCCTGCGACGGAGGCGTCGGCTCCTGTTGCTCCGGCCTCTCGTGCGCGTCCTCACGCTGTCAGGCGCCGCTCAACGTCTGCGGCATTCTCAACTCGACGTGCTCCGCGCAGTCACCGTGCTGCGTCGGCCTGACCTGTTCGACTGGCCACTGCCGCCCCACGGGGTGCCAGGCCGCGGGCGCACCATGCTCCACGGCGGCAGACTGCTGCGCGGCAGCGCCGTACTGCGCAGGCCCGAACACCAACCTCGGCGGCCGGTGCAGCGCCACCCGCGGTGTCGAAGGTTCGCCGTGCGGCGCCACGACCGACTGTGGCATCGGCCTCTCGTGTCTCGGGGGCTACTGCCAGACCGGTGGCGCATCGTGCACCCGGCTCTTCAACACCTGCACCAGCTCGTTCTCGTGCTGCGGCAGTGACGCCTGGTGTCGCAACTCGCGCTGCTACGCCATCAGCTGCGGCGGAGACGGCGACCTCTGCCCCGGCGGTGGAACGAACGGCGGCTGCTGCGCGGGCCTTTCGTGTCAGAGCGGCCTGTGCCGTACGGGAACGGCGAGCTGCGTGCCGCGCGGCCAGGGTTGCTTCGACAGCTCCGACTGCTGCTCGGGTGACATCTGCGACGCCAACTTCGTGTGCGCCGTGCCCCAGACGAACTGCGGCCTGCTCTACTCGAGCTGCGGAGCCACCCCGTGCTGCACCAGCCTCGGGCTGCAGTGTCTGAGCGGCACGTGCCTCTACGGCGTCAGCTGCCGCATCACCGGGCAGACCTGCAGTGGAACCAGCCCGTGTTGCTCCGGGCTCTCGTGCAACGGCGGTACGTGCGGCACGGTGAGTGGCTGCCGCGGCGCGGGGCTGCCGTGCTCGGCGACGAACCTGTGCTGCAACGGGCTCACCTGCTCGACCTCGGGAACCTGCGCGAGCGCGCCGACCTGCCGCGCCGCCGGCGAGGTCTGCAGCTCGACGAGCCCGTGCTGCGGCGCACTCTCGTGCAATGGCGGCGTGTGCACCGCGGCCTCGTCGTGCGCGAACCTGGGCCAGAGCTGCACCTCGACGCCCTGCTGCGGAACGGCCTCGTGCGTGGGCGGTGTCTGCGCGAACCAGCAGAGCTGCTCGTCGAACTACGACTGCAACCCGACGCGGCCGTTCGGTCAGCGCTGCACGTGCGTCGGAGGCGCGAACGCGGGCGCGAGCTGCTGCGACCCCGAGGCCGACGTCTGCGGCGCCGAGACGTGCACCGCGCTCTGCCGCGTCTGCCAGTAGCCCTGCTCGCGAAGACGGCGCGTCACGTCAGCGCCGCGATGAGCTCGGGTCGCTCGACGAACGGCGTGCGGTCGGGCCGGCCGTCGGCCCAGAAGAAGCGTGATCGCGACAGCTCGTTCGCCCGCAGGAGCACCATCGACGAGCGCGTACCGTAGTTCCACGCCGGCGCCTCGACGGTGACGCCGCCCAGCGGGTCATCGGGCCGCGTCGAACCGAGCAACTGCTGCAACGCCTCGGGCGTGGGCAACGCTCCGCCCGGGCTCACCGTCGGCCAGCGCTCGCGAATGAGTGAGGTGCGCGCGCGATCGTCTCTCCGCCCAGGCTGCGCTCGGTCACCACGTGCAGGCCCGGCGAGAGCGTCTGCTGCCGAACCGTGTCTCCGTCGCTCCACGTGACGAACGCATCGGTCGGGTCGGCGTACAGCAGATGAAACGCGTTGAAGCGCTGCGCCGACAACGTCGACAGCTGCAGGTGCAGTGAC
>JAEUJR010000192.1 GCA_016793585.1 Archangium sp. | reverse complement strand
CAGTGAGCATGGCGGTGACACCGACGGGAATCGTTGGTGCGTTCTGAGCGGCTGGTGTTGATGCCCAGCCTCGATGGCACGGGCCACCTCGGGGCCGCTCGCCATCTCGCTTGCCGCAAGGCGGCCCGCCTTGCTCCGTGCGCTGATCCTGATCGCCACCTTCACTGCCTCACTCGCTGCTGGTGCGCGCGATGGCGCTGGTGCCGTGGACGATGGGGCTGGCGCCACGGGCGGCGACGCGGCGGGTCCTGCTCGGCGCCGCTCCCGACCGAGCGCTCGCAACGTTGCTGGCCGAGACGCTCTCGACCGTTCCTTCCGCCACCATCGGAGCGCGGCTCGAGCTGCTCGCAGCCCTCGACCTCGAAGTGAGCCTCTCGGTGCCGGTCCTCGCGATCGAGGCCAGGCACGATTGGCTGGTTCCACGCTCGGTGACGCGCGCGCTGGCGGCAGATCTTCGCGCGCCACTCGTGACGATCGACGGACCGCACCTGGTGCTCCAGCGCTCACCTGCGGCAGTCGCGAGCGCGATCGAGACCTTCCTCGAGAGTCATTGAGGCAGCATCGACTCGAGGCGAACCAGGTGCGTCGAGGTCGGCCACTTCGAACGAAACGCACTCAGGCGCGCGCGCGCATCGTCGCGACGACCGAGCGAGAGCAGCGCTTCGATGGCGATGACCTCGCGCTCCTGCGCGAGCGGTGAGTCAGGCCAGCTGGCGACGTGGGCCTCGACGGCCGCGAGCGCCTGCGCCGGCCTGCCTGCACGCGCGGCGGCGATCGCGTCGTCGAGCGCAGTGAGTTCGGCGTCAGGCGACGGTGGCGGAGGCGAGGGCTTCGTGTCGACGGACGGAGGCGGCGGAGCCGGAGTCGCAGGCCGAACGACGGGCGGGCGAACGACCGGCGGAGGAGGCGTCTTCACGGCCTCGACGATGGGAGGCGGTGGCGCGGGCTCGGGAACGACGGGCGCTGGCGCGACGACGGGAGGTGGCGCAACGACGACGGGCGCAGGCGGCGCGACAGGTTCTCGAAGCGTCACGGTCGCGACGACGGCGCCGACCGAGATCACGCCCGCCGCCACGATGGCCTTCACCACCCCGCTCGTCGCCGCGACGGTCGCTGCTCCACCCGCAGGCGCCGCTGGAGCCGAAGGCCCGCCACCACCGCCACCCGCCCCTTCGCCACCGCCCGGAGGCAGATCGAAGAGGAACGCCACGCGCGCCGTCAGCTTCTCGAGCTGTCGTTCGGACGGGCCGTCGAACTCGGTGCTCTCGAGCAATTCCTTGAGCGCCGGGTCAGCGCTGTCGTCCTGCAGCCAGGGTCGCGGTTCGGTCGTCATGCGCTCACCTGCCTCTGCTGGTTCACGAACGCTTCGATGTGTTTGCGCGCCGCGTACAGCCGCGCGTACGCCGTCTGCACGGGGGCCCCGACCGTCTCGGCGACTTCCTGCATCGGCAGCTGCTCGAGTTCGAACAACACGAACACCGCGCGTTTGTCTTCATCGAGCTCGTTCAACGCTTCATCGAGCTTGAGGCGCGCCTGCCGCATGGCGATCTGCCGGGTGGCCGTCTCTCCGCTGTGCGAGCGCTCGGGTGCTTCGGCGAGATCTGTCTCGCGTTTGACGTGCGCCTTCTTGCGGAAGTCCGACGCGACGCGCAGGCAGATGCCGTACAGCCAGGTGTCGATCGACGAGCGGCCCTCGAACTCCGGCAGCCGGCGGTGCACGACGACGAAGACCTCCTGCGCGACGTCTTCGAGATCGGCCTCGCGCACACCAAGCCGCTTCAAGGTGCGCCACACGAGCGGCGCCTTCGACGTGTACAGCGCGCGAAAGTCAGGCACCGGCCCGACGCTGGAGCGTTGAAGCTCCATCAGAGCACCTCGAGCTGCCGGAGCTGTTCGGCGCGTTCACCAGTGAAGCGCTCGAGCGGAAGCCAGGCCGACGCAGGCGCGCCCTTCGAAGCGACGCACCGCGCGGCCGCCTCGGGCGTCTCGTCACCCGGGCAGAACGACGTCACCCAGGCGCTCTCGAGGGCCAGGCGAACCTTCTGCTGCAGCGCGGTCAGCAGTCGCCCCTCGAACCCGGCTTCGTCGACGACCACGGCGACGTGAGGCGTCAGTTTCGCCGGAGCGTGCGTGATCTGGTGCTCGAGGTCCTCCGTGGTCGCCTCGTCTTTCAGCGAAACGGAGAGCGGCGCACTCGTGGCAGGGAGCGCGAGGGCGAGCGACAAGACGCCCGCGTTTCGCGTCTTCACGTGCGTCGCTGGGTAGTCGAAGCGCCTCGCCACGGGGCGCGTCTTGTACACCGTCTTCGTCACCTGACGGGTCGCGGGCCGCGTCTTCATCACCGTCTCGAGTCGGTACTCGGTGCGGTAGCGCGTCACGGGCCGATAGCCGGTGCAGGTCTGGTAGCGCGTGCCCGAGCCGCAGCTGTACGTGTAGCTCTCGGTCTCGGTGTACATGCGCTGGTACGGCTTGTTCTCGGTCGTGCTGTACGTCTCGGTGTAGTTCTCGGTGACGGTCTCGGTCGTCGGGTAGGTCTCGGTCTCGGTCCACTCGACGAAGGCGTTGATCGGCTCGGCGCTGCGCTCGCTCTCGATGGAGCCGTTCACCTGAACGGGGATCGCGCCCGCCGACTTCGCGTCGTACCAGGGCGAGTGCTGAAGGCCCTGGGCGAGCGCCTGTTCGAGCGCAGGCTGCAGCTGTGGGCGGGCCTTCAAGGCATCGACCCGCAGCGCGATGGTCGACCGGCGCTCCGGCATCGGCGGAATCGGTGTCGCCGAGGCTTTGAAATGAACGCAGTAGCCCGCCATGAATCGGGCGAGCCACGGCGTGCGCGCGAGCGGAGCGAGCACGGCGCATCGACGCGCTCCCACCGACCGAATCTCCTTCTCGAGGTCCGACAGGAGCGACTCCAGGTGCGCGCGCTCGAGAGCCGGCTTCACGGTCGACAGCCGAGCTTCCGACTCCAGCGCCTGCCCGAGCGCCAACGGCTCACGAATGAAGGGAGCCACGGAGCGCTCGAGGGCCTCACGCTCCAGCGTGACGCGCGTGGCGTGACCTGCGCCCACATCGCTGAAGGTCTGCGCCTCGGAGAGCGCGGTTGCCGCGACGATCCACCGGCCGGCAGCGCGCGCAGCCGCAGCCTCGCTCAACGCGCGGTCGAACAAGGTCGAGAGCGCCCTGGTTCGGCCCTCGCGGGCGCGGGCATCGTCGCCCTCTGCGAGCGCGGCATCGAACGAAGCCAGCGCACCTCGCGCATCACCGGCTTCGAGCGCAGCTTCCCCCTTCACGACGTGCCGTGACGCACACGAAGCCAGGAGCAGGAGCGCAGCGACGCGAAACACGGGCGCTGGCTATCACCACTGGCGCTTCGTGCGCAGCGATGGCATCGCTTGGCCGTGCTCTCGTTCGTCGTCGTCACCCTGCTCCACCAGGCTCCGGCCGACGGCTGGCGAATGACGTGGCGTGCACCCGAGGGGTGTTCGGCGGCTGAGGTTCACACCCGTGCCGTCGAGACGCGCCTTGGCCGGCCGGTCTTCGTGGAGCCCGCGAGCCGCTTCGTCGAGGGCGTGGTGTCGCGGAACGAGAGTGGCTGGCTGGTGAAGCTCGTGGTGACCGACGCCTCGGGTTCTCCGCTCGGGCAGCGTGAAGTGACGTCAGCCGATTCGGCGTGTCCTTCGATCGACGGTCGAGTGGCGCTCGTGTTGTCGTTGTTGATCGACCCCTCCGCTCGACTCGGCGGGAGCATCGTCGCGACGCCTGCACCAACACCGCTCCTACCGAAGCCAACCGGAGTCGCGCCCGATGCGCTCCCGGACCAGGATCGCGTGCGCCTCGAGGTCGAGAGCAACGATCCGTCGATTCGAGTC
>JAEUJR010000445.1 GCA_016793585.1 Archangium sp. | reverse complement strand
CAGCGCAAGCTCAACGTTGTCGTTGGCTTTTATTGGTTTTGCCCATGTGGATTAACGAGTGTGATGAGCCCACTCGGCACGCGTCTTTGAACCTCTATGCCCTCGTCGAAGCCAGGTCGCCCCCGGCTGTTGGTGATGGCGGCAGCATCGTCACCTGCCGCCAGATGTCAACCGGTGACGAGCTGAATCCGGCGTTCTGACTCGCTTTTTCCACTCCCGACAGATCGAATGCCGCCCCTCGCCGTTCAAGGGGGTCTCATGCACGCACGCCGCTTCGCTGCACTCGCGCTCCTCGTCGTCGTCACCCTCGCTGGCGCCCCGCCTCCACCAACGGATCCCGCCACGCCCACGCGCCTTGGTGGGCCGAACCGGTTCCTCACGAGCGTGTCGACCGACAAGTCCATCTACAAGGCAGGCGAGACCGTGTTCGTGCGCGGCGTGGTGCTCGACGCGAACACGCATGTGCCGGTCGGCAACGGCACCACCTCACAGATCACCGTCAAAGGCCCCAAAGGCGAGACGCTCATTCAGAGCCAGTCGACCGTGCAGGACGGCGCCTTCGGCTTCTCGTACGTGCTGGGTGACGACGCTGCGGGCGGCGAGTACCGCGTCGAAGCGCAAGGAGCGCTCGGTCACGCCACCGGTGTTCGCAGGTTCGAAGTGCGCGCGTACCGCCCGCCTCGCCTCAACTCCCAAATCACCTTCCTGCGTGACGGCTACGGGCCGGGTGACACCGTCTCGGCGACGCTCGAGGTGAAGCGCGCTGAGGGCGGCGTTCCCAACGGCGCGAAGGTGACCGCCGTCGCCCGCGTCGACGAAAAAGAGGTCGCGCGGGTTCCGACGACCGTCGACGCACAGGGTCGCGCCACCGTTTCGTTCCCGCTCCCGAAGGCCATCGAGCGCGGCGAAGGCACACTCGCCTTCACCATCGAAGACGGCGGTGTCATCGAGACCGCGACCAAGACCATTCCCCTGCTCGTCAACTCGGTCGACGTCGCGCTGTACCCCGAAGGCGGAGACCTCGTGGCTGGCCTGCCGAGCCGCCTCTATGTCGAGGCCCGCACGCCCGCGAAGAAGCCTGCCGACATCGCCGGGTTCATCGTCGACGGCAGCGGCGCCGAGGTGGCGCCCTTTCGCACCGAGCACGAAGGCCGCGGCCGCGCGCGCTTCACGCCGGCGAAGGGTGGCAAGTACTCGCTGAAGATCACCGAGCCCGCCGGCATCACGAAGCGCTTCCCGCTGCCCGCCATCGTCGACGACGGCGCCGTCATCACCACGCTCAGTGAGGTCTCGCCCGCGAAGGAGCCCGTGAAGGCCACCATCGCGTGGACTGGCGATCGCCTCGTCACCGTCACGCTCCGTCAACGCGATCGCGAGCTCGACACCGTCACGCTCGACGCCGGCAAGCAGAAGGGCTCCGACGTCTCGCTCAAGGCCGGCAGCGCCGACGGCGTGCTCGTGCTCACCGTCACCTCGAAAGACGGCCTGCCCCTCGCCGAGCGCCTCGTCTTCCGCGAGCCCGAGAAGCAGCTGGCGAT
>JAEUJR010000444.1 GCA_016793585.1 Archangium sp. | reverse complement strand
GTTGCGAACGATGGCCGTCGTGGTGTTGGCCAACACCGTCAGCGACAGCACTTCGATCTCCGGCAGCATCATCGAACCGCCCCAGCCGCACTCGACGACGGCGGTGGCTCCGGTGACGCGGTAGCTGATGGAGACGCGCGTGGTGCCGATCTTCGTGATGGCGCCCTGGACGAGGCCCTTGGTTGCCGGGGAGGGCGCGTAGCGCTGCTCGCCGAGCGTGATCGGGTACGAGCAGCCGTCAAAGGGCAGCCCGTTCTCGATCGACGCCGTTGCGCTGTGCGTCGCGGGTGGCGCCGGCAGCACGGTGATGGGTGACAGGTTCGACTCTCCGCGCAGTGGCGTGTAGCCGACCCCGCCTCCACACGCGGTCAAGGCGACGACGCACAGGGCGAGCAGTGAGCGCATGCCTGCCGTCACAGCAATTGACCTGCCAGCGATGGGCGCAGGCGTTGCGAAGGGTTGCAGGCCCAAAGGGGGCCTGCCTGCGCAAAACCGTGAGGGCGGCCTCAGTTCTTCGCGGCGATGTCAGCGGCGAGGCCGTCGACCCAGGCTTTGTGCTCGTCGCCGTAATAGAGGTACGCGCGGCTCGCGGGCCCCGTGTACCTGCCGGGAATGGCGGCGAGCAGCGAGACCGGCACGCGCACCTGCTGCTTCGGCGTCATACCCCTCCAGTAGAGCACCACGTCGCGTCCCATCACCTCGTAGGCGTCGATGGTCTGGGCTTTCACGAGCTCCTTGAGCTGATCGATGCGGGGCTCGAGCCCGCCGGGCACGCCGACGATGGCGACGACGGTCGAGAGCGGCGCATCGGACAGGTTCGTGACGCGCGCGGTGGCCTCGATGACGTCGCCTTCCTTCAGCGCGCTCGAGCCGAGCTTCACGTCGAGGGAGACGCGGGTGTCGGCCGAGGAGTCGGGCTTCACGCGGTTCGAGCGCACCGCGATCGAGAAGGGAATCGCCGAGCCGCCTTCCTGGACGAGCTCGACGGTGTGTTCGCCCGGCGTCATCAGCTCTCCGACGTCGGTGAACATGATCGCGCCCTGTGTCGAGCCGTCGTACTTCTGCGCGCCGCCCACCGCCTTGCCGTCGACGAACAGCTTCACGCTGCCGGCCTTGCGCTCACCGGCCTTCTTCTTGTCGAACTCGACGATGGCCCGCAGCGCGAGCACCGTCGACTGCGTGGCGCCATAGCGGCCGTCTTTGCAGCTGTCGGCGAGCGCCTTCATCGACTTCTCGACGTTGAGCGCGAAGGCGCTCTGGCGCATCCACCCGAGGGCGGCGAGCGCCGTCGTCTCGATCTCCAGCGACTCACCGGTGCTGCCGACGATGCTCTGCGTGCCACCGCCGACGAGGCCGCTGTCTTTCTGCAGGGCAGCGAGCCTGGTGAGCGCGTCTTTGGCGCCGCTCGTGTCACCCGCGAGCGAGAGCACGTTGGCGGCGAGCGCGACGACGTAGGAGTTCTTCGTCGTCTTGATCGAGTCCTTCACGCGAGCGACCTCGGCCGAGAGGTTCTTCTCTCCGCCTTCGAGCAGCGCCCAGGTGATGTACGCGTCAGAGGCGTCTTTGTCTTCGACCCACACGTGCAGCGCGCGGCGCTTGCGCTCGAAGCCACCCTTGCCGTCGCGCTGCTTGAGCAGCCAGTCGCGCGAGCGAACGAGCATCGCCTCGTCGACCGAGCGCACCTTCTTCATGTCGGTGAACTGCAGCACGCCGTACGCGGTGAGGGCCTCGTGGCCGGGGTCTTCGCCGAACCACTCGTAGCCGTTCTTCTTGCACTCGAAGCCGGTGAGGCGCTTGTAGCCGCGCTCGAGCTTGTCCTGCGCGTCACGCACGAGGGCCGCGTCGACGCCGCTGTGCGACTGGAAGTACTGCATCGCCATCGTCATCGGGTACGTCGTCGAGCTGGTCTGCTCGAAGCAGCCGCTGGGCTCCTGAATCATGCGCTTGAGGGCCTGGGTGAGGTTGGCGGCGGGCGAGGGGAAGACGGCGATCGAGGTCGACTGGCTGCCAGCGACGGTGTCGGGTGCGAGCGTCACCTTCCACGAGGCTCTGCCGTTCGAAGCGAGCATGCCGCCGCTCGACTGCTCGACGGGGAAGCCCTTCGGCTTCACGTTCAGCTCGCGGGTGACGACGTCGGAGTAGCCGCCCGCGTTCGAGGTGAGCGTGAGGTTCGCGGTGCGGGTGCCCGCGCCGATGCCGAGCTCGACGATGCGACGCTCGCGGGTGTCGCCCTTGAGCGCGAAGGCCGGCGGCGCCTGGAAGCGGAGGTCGCCCTTCGCGGTGAGGCCGAGGGTGACGTTCGAGAGGGGCTCCTTCGTGCCGTTGACGAAGGCGACCGGCAGACGAACGAGATCGCCCGCTGTCACCTCGAGCGGCAGCTTCGGCTCGACGTAGAAGGGCTGCACCGACTTGAGCGCGGTGCTGGCCGAGCCGAGCGCGCCCGTGTCGGTGTAGCCACCGATCGAGGCGCGAAATGAGGTGACGGCGTCGGAGGTTCCGAAGGCGACGGTCGCTTCTCCCTGCGCGTTGGTGCGAATCGCGGCTGACCAGTACAGCGTCTCGGCGAAGTCGAGGCGGTCGTTCGGTTTGCGGTCGGGGCGAACCTGATGCGCGAACTCACGCACCGAGACGAACGCGACCGGCTGGCGGAAGCGCTCGTCGGCCGCCACCTTGAACAACCCGCCGACCGGCTTGGCGGCGTTCATCACGTTCTTGTCGGCCGGCTGTCGGCCGGCCACGACGACGGGCTGTGCCGGTGGAGCGACTGGCGGCGGCGCAGGCGGGCGCGCGGCGGGTTTGTTCTCGGCCTTCGCGACGTCGGGCCTCGGTGCAGGGGCGGGCGCGGGCTTCACCGGCGGCGGAGCAGCGGCGACTGGCACCGGCGCGCCAGGCCGTCGTGGCGCTGCCGCGACCTCTGCGGGCGGCCCCCGAAACATGTTGGCGAAGTCTTCGACGTCTTGCGGCGCGGGCGGCTGGTAGAGGGCGAGCACGCGCTCGGCGCGATCTTGATGACGCGCGAGGAAGTCGGTGACGCGCAGCAGCCCGAAGCGGCGCCAGCCCTGCGTGCCCAGCAGCAGATCGACCGCGAGCTTCGACTTCGGATTCTTCGGGTCGAGGTACACCTGCGCGTCGGCCAGTTCCTGCACGTCTGACTCGAGCAGCACCATCACGGGCAGCGAAGGCGGCTGCTCACGCCGCTCGAGGATCTCGAAAACGCTCTCGTCGCTGACGGTGACGCCGACGACGGCGCTGGTGGGCTTGCCGTCGATCGAGGTCTTCACGGTGAGCTTCACCGGCGCGCCCGGCACGTAGCGTTCACGATCGGCCTTGAGCTCGATCGCCAGCTGCTTCTCGGGCTCGCGGAAGACGAGGCGCTCGGCGAGGGGCAGGCCGTCTTTCGAGGTGACGGTGAGCACGAGCACGCCGTCGGCGCTGCCGGCCTTGAGCGAGACGTCGGTGCCCTTCTGCTTGCCGGCGTCGAGCGTGACGGTGTCGAGCTCGCGGTCGCGTTGTCGGAGCGCCACGGTGACGAGGCGATCGCCGGTCCACGCGATGGTGGCCTTCACGGGCTCCTTCGCCGGCGAGACCTCCGAGAGCGTGGTGATGACGGCGCCCTCGTCGACGATGGCAGGGAGCGGGAAGCGCTTCGTGATGCCCGCGGGCTCGGTGATCTTGAGTGCGTATTTGCCACCCTTCACAGGCGTGAAGCGCGCGCGGCCGCGCCCCTCGTGCTCGGTGCGAAAGGGCGCGACCTCGGAGCCGCTGGCGTCGACGATGAACCCGGCGATGTCGGCAGGCTTCTTCGCAGGGGTGCGAGCCTCGACATAGAGGCGACTCGGCAGACCGGCCACGAGGTCTCCGCCTTCGGGGTACAGCGCGACGTCGACCGAGTTGACCAGCAGGGGAATCGTCTTGGTTGCCGTCTCGATGACGCCGCCGTCTTCGATGGTGAAGGCGAGGGTGCCTTCTCCGCGCTCGATGGCCTTCGGCAAAGGGAACGAGACGGTCGCCCGGCCCTGGGCGTCGACCGTCGTCGGCACACGCGCGACCTCTTTCTCGTCGACGCGGGCGACGGCGGTCACCTTCGCGCCGTTGGGAATGCCGCCTTCGGCGCGCTTCACCTCGAGCGTGGCCGAGACCGTGTCTCCGGGGCCGTAGCCGTCGCGCAGGAACGTGATCTGCGAGTTCAGGCGAGGCGGGCGGTAGGCGCGCACCTCGAACTTGCGAACACCGGCAGCGTGGCCGAGCGCTCCTTGCGCCTCGACCCGGTACTCGCCGCCCGGAGCGTCCTCACCCAGCACGTACGAGAAGCCAAACGCACCGTCCTGCACGTTCGACTGGCTCTGAATGAGCGTCTCTCCTTTGGGGCCTTTGACGGTGATCTGCGACGCAGTGCCGTTGCCGACGGGCACGTGCGTGTTCGCGTCGAGCACGACGCCGCGCACGAAGACGGTCTCGCCTGCCTTGTAGATGGACTTGTCGGTCGAGACGCTGGTGAGGAAGCGGTTCGGCCCTCCGAGGCGCGCAGCAGTCGCGGGATCTATCGGGGGAGGCGGGGCGCCGGCGAGGGTGACGACGACGAGGAACGCGAGTGCAGCGAGGCGACGTGCGTGCATGAGACCCCCTTGAACGGCGAGGGTCGGCATTCGATCTGTCAGGGGTGGAAAAAGCGAGTCAGAACACTGGATTCAGCGCGTCACCGGTTGACATCTGGCGGCAGGTGACGATGCTGACGCCATCACCAACAGCCGGGGGCGACCTGGCTTCGACGAGGGCATAGAGGTTCAAAGACGCGTGCCGAGTGGGCTCATCACACTCGTTAATCCACATGGGCAAAACCAATAAAAGCCAACGACAACGTTGAGCTTGCGCTG
>JAEUJR010000439.1 GCA_016793585.1 Archangium sp. | reverse complement strand
CAGCCGCCGCGTCAGCTCGACCGCCGAGGTCTCGGCCATTCGTTTCGCGGTGCTCACCACCCCCAGCGCCTCGTCGACGACCGACGCGGCCGCGGCGCCCGTCTGCCAGCACGCGAAGGTGACGCCGCTGCCGTGCGCGACGACGCCCTCGGGCCACTCGCTCAGCCAGAGTGGGCTCGCCTCTGGCTGCACCTCGCGCAGCGCCGCCTTCGCAGCCTCGCGCGTGAAGGAGCCGTGAACACATCTCGCGACCGGCCCCACCAGCCACAACATGGTGCATGGGGTACCGTCGCCGCCTTCGAGCTTCGCTGCGATGGTCGACGCAATCTGCACGTCGCTTCGCCCAGCAAGACTGGAACCACCCGGAATCCCCTCGCAACGCCCGCGGCAGGGGTGGGGTCTGGTCAACCGCTGGGTCGTGCGATCACCCCTCTTCGTTGAAGGTGCGTGGACGAAAATTGAAAGGGTTGGAGCGTCAGAGTCGTGACGATCGCTGCGGCATACACGCTGCACGGGCGTCGCCGTCGTGAAGCTGGAACTTCCAGAGCGCCTTCAAGCCGCCGTCCTCGATGAGCTGGTCTCCCGAGTTCAATCCATCAACGCCGACGAGGCGATCGAGGTCGACGCGACGAAGGTCGAGCGCATCGACACGGCGGGCATGCAGCTGTTGCTGGTGTTGCAGCGGCGCGCGCAGGTGAGCCTCGAGTGCTCGCCCGCGATCACGGCAGCGGCACGCACGTTGGGCCTCGAGCTGTAACGGCAGTCAGACACGAACGGGAGAAACACCACATGGCTCGTATTCTCGCGATCGACGACTCGCCGTCGATTCGTGCGCTCGTCAGCACCGCGCTCGGCACCGATGGGCATGGCGTCACCGCCGCGTGTGACGGCGCCGAAGCGCTCACGCTCGTCTCGAGCCAGGCCTTCGACCTCGTCATCACCGACTTCAACATGCCGAAGCTGAACGGCCTCGAGTTCATCAAGCGCTATCGCGAGAAGCACAAGTTCACGCCGGTGCTGGTGCTGACGACCGAGGTGAACCCCACGCTGCGTCAGTCGGCGAAGGCCGCCGGCGCGACGGGCTGGCTCGTGAAGCCCTTTCAAGCCGAAGCACTGCGCACCCTCGTCAAGAACCTGCTCGCATGAACTCCACCCCTTCGGACGCCCAGGAAGCGCTGCGGCAGACGTTCCTCGAAGACGCGCGTGAGAACCTCGCCGTCGCCGAGAAGTACCTGCTCGCGATGGACGCGGGCCCGCTGAGCGCCGACGAGATCGCCTCGCTGTTCCGCGCCATTCACTCCATCAAGGGCAGCGCCGGCTCGTTCGGCTTCGCGGCCGTCACCGAGAGCGCGCACGGCTTGGAGTCGTACCTCGACCAGGTGCGCTCGGGCCAACGCCAGCCCAACCACGAAGCGGTGGCGGTGCTGTTGCGCGGGGTCGATCTGCTCAAACGGCTCGTCGAGGCGCCCGAGGAGCCGCTGCAGCAGGAGCGCGCCGAGCTCGAGGCCGCCCTCGCCCGCCTCGACGAAGTGGCCGGCCCCCCGTGGCGCTTCACCTTCTCACCACCGCAGGGGCTGCTCGCGGTGGGGCCCGACCCCATCAAGCTGCTGGCCGGGCTTCGCGAGCTCGGTGACGTGCAGCTCACCTGCGACACCTCACGCCTCCCGACGCTCGGCACCTTCGAGCCGCTGACGTCGTACCTCTCGTGGACCGCCATCATCCCCGGCTCGGTGGCGAAGGAGCGCATCGAGGCGCTCTTCGACTGGGTCGACGGAGGCTGGGCGCTCACGCGGCAGGAGCCGGTCGTCGAGGGCCCCGCCGCCTCGGCGCCCGTACCCGGTGCGTCAGCCCCGGCGCCCGCGCCCGACTTCGTGGCGCAGACGATTCGCGTGCCCGTCGACAAGCTCGATCAGCTGATGAACATGGTGGGCGAGCTCGTCATCACGCAGTCGATGCTGGGCGAGGTCGACCCCGCGCGGCCGCTCGCGCAGGCCCGCATCGCGAAGATCAGCGAAGGCCTCTCACAGCTCGCGCGCAACACGCGGCACCTGCAAGAGAGCGTGATGAGGCTGCGCAGCCAGCCGCTGTCGATCGTCTTCGGCCGCCTGCCTCGCACCGTGCACGCGCTGTGCGATCAGCTGGGCAAACGCGTCAACCTGCAGGTCACTGGAGACGGCACGGAGCTCGACAAGACGGTCGTCGAGAAGCTCGGCGACCCGCTCGTGCACCTCGTGCGCAACTGCGTCGACCACGGCATCGAAGCGCCGGCCGAGCGCCTCGCCGCAGGCAAGCCCGAAGCCGGCACGCTGAGCATCTCGTCGTTCGCGCGCGGCAAAGACGTGTACATCGAGATTCAAGACGACGGCCGGGGCCTCGACGAACAGGCCATTCTCGCGAAGGCGAAAGACCGCGGCCTCGTCGAGCCCGAGGCAGAGCTCTCGTCGGCGGCCATCGCGCAGCTCATCTTCCTGCCGGGGCTGTCGACGGCGAAGGAGATCACCGACGTCTCGGGCCGCGGCGTCGGCATGGACGTGGTGCGCCAGAACGTGCGCTCGCTGGGCGGTGAGATCACCATCACCTCGGTGCCGCAGAAGGGCACCAAGTTCACCCTGCGCCTGCCGCTCACCCTCGCCATCATGGAGGGGCAGCTCGTGCGCATCGGGCGCCGGCTCTACGTCATTCCCCTGCTCTCGATCGTCGAGTCGATTCAGCCCGACTGGTCGCTGCTGCAGCCGTGCGGCCACCAGCAGGGCTACCGCATGCGCGGCGAGCTCATTCCCGTCGTCGATCTGCCGGCGCGCCTCGAGCGCCTCACCGGCGACAACCGCCACTGCCTGATGGTGGTGGTCGAGACCGATCGCGGCCGCGTCGGCCTGCTGGTGAACGAGCTGCTCAGCCAGCAGCAGGTCGTCGTGAAGTCGCTCGAGGCGAACTACGGCGCGGTCGACGGCCTCGCGGGCGCCACCATTCTCGGTGACGGCTCGGTCTCGCTGATTCTCGAACCCAACGCGCTGCACGACGCCGAACAACTCGCTGCGTGAGGAGCCCCATGTCGACCCCTGCCATCACCGCAGCACCGCCGTCACCCACCACCACCAGCGCCGGCCAGCGCGAGCAGCTGCTCACCTTCTTCGTACGGGGCCAGGAGTTCGGCACCGAGATTCTGCGCGTCAGAGAGCTGCAGAGCTGGGTCGAGCCCACGCCGATTCCGCAGGCGCCCAACTGGCTCAAGGGCGTCATCAACCTGCGCGGTGAGATCGTGCCCATCGCCGATCTGCGCGAGCGGCTCGGCTTCGAGGCGCTGGCGTACGGGCCGCTCACCGTCGTCGTCGTCATTCGCGTCAACGCCTCGGGTCGCGATCGCACGCTCGGCCTCGTCGTCGACGCCATGAGCGAGGTGCTCACCATCGAGGGCGTACAGCCCGCGCCGCAGCTGACCGGAGGCGACCGGCCGTGGGCCCGCGGCATCGCCCGCACCGAGAAGGGCCTCATCACGCTGCTCGATGTCGACGCGCTCTTCGCCGACCTTGGTTCGACCCAGGACTGACCTGCTTCACACCTTCAAACACGAGGACACCATGAAGAAGAAGACTCCGATCCGCCGCCGCAGCAGCCCCAGCAGCCCCTTGAGCCTCGACGTCATCGGCAACCACCAGCTCATCGCCCGCTTCGACGCTCAGGGCGCGTTCGTCAGCGGCAGCCCCGCGTTCTTCGCCGCCACGGGCTACTCCGCCGCGACGCCCGCTGCCGCACAGGTGATGGGGCCCGAAGGGTGGAAGCGCGTGTGCGAAGGCCAGGCGCCGGCGTTCTTCATCGGCCAGTCAGGCCAGCACGTGTGGCTGTCGGGGTCGGCGAACAAGCTCGAGGCGAAGGGCAAGGTGCAGGGCTACGTCATCGTCGCCACCGACGTCGGCCGTGAGCACGAGCGAACCGTCGAGGCGCAGGGCAAGCTCGCCGCGATCGATCGCGTGCAGGCCACCATCGAGTTCTCGCTCGACGGCCGGGTGCTCTTCGCCAACGACAACTTCTGCAAGACGCTCGGCTACGCCGCCGCCGAGATCGTCGGCCAGCACCACCGCCTGTTCTGCGACCCGGCCTACGCCTCGTCGCCCGAGTACACCCAGTTCTGGCAGAAGCTGAACCGCGGCGAGTTCGAGGCGGGCGTCTTCCGCCGCATCGGCAAGGGCGGCAAAGAGGTGTGGATTCAGGCCTCGTACAACCCCGTGTTCGACGACTCGGGCAAGCCCGTGAAGGTGGTGAAGTTCGCGACCGACGTCACCGAGCGCCGCAACGCCGACGCCGAGACGGCCGCGAAGATGGCCGCACTCGACCGCGCGCAGGCCGTCATCGAGTTCTCACCCGACGGCAAGGTGCTGCACGCCAACCAGAACTTCCTCGAGGCGCTCGGTTACGGGCTCGACGAGGTGAAGGGCCAGCACCACCGCATCTTCTGCGACCCCTCGTACACCGCGAGCGCCGAGTACCAGCTCTTCTGGCAGAAGCTGAACCGCGGCGAGTACGTGGCAGGTGTCTTCCGCCGCATCGGCAAGGGCAACAAAGAGGTG
>JAEUJR010000427.1 GCA_016793585.1 Archangium sp. | reverse complement strand
AGCCCACGCCGAGCCTGGTGGTCGAAACCGCCGACACCGCGATGGCGGAGCCCGTCACACCACCACCAGCAGCGGTTCTTCCCCCGTCGGATGCAGGCTCGCTCACCTCGCTCGAGGTCGAGGTGTTCCTCGACGGCAGACACGCCGCCGGCCAGCTCGTCGAGCTCATGCGGAAGGAGGACCGCACCCTGGTCTCGCGCCCAGCCGACGTCATGGGTTTTGCCCGCTTTGAGCTCGCGCCGGGCGCGTGGGAGCTGACGGAGCCGATGGAAACAGCGCGAACCATCGAGCTGAAGGACGAAGCCCTGCGCGTGACGCTGAAGCTCACCTCGCCGCGGCCCTTCACGATTCGGGTCGTCGATGAAGCCGGTGTTCCCGCACCGGGCGCGAAGGTCACCATCGACGACGACGAAGCCATCGCCGGCCTCGATGGAACGGTTCACCGTGAGACGCGCGCGGAGCAGCTGACGATTGGTGCGTCGACCACCACGGCCATCGCCGTCTCACGCGTGGTGAAGGTGGCGCCCGAGATCGAGCTGCGCCTCGAACCTGCGGGCACGTTGACCGTCGAGGTCGAGGGTCGCTCAGGCAAGCACCCGGGGTGGCTGCGGCTGGAGCGGGGGCTGGAAGGCGTCGGCACCTTCTGTGACTTCGGCATGCCCGTGCTCGTACCCGCTGGCGTGATTCGCGCGACGGTGCGCACGACCGATTGGCGTGGCCTCGTGCGCGGAACGGGCGAGCTGACGGTGAAGCCCGGCGAGCAGCTCACGCTCGTCGTGAAGACCGACCGCCAGCGGCCCATCACGGGAACGGTCGTCGACTCGGCGGGCACCCCTTCGAGCGGCATCGGCCTCACGATTCGCGAGTTCGAGTCTCAGTCGCCGTGGCGTGCCAGCACGGTCACCAACCGAGCCGGCCGATTCGCGTTCCTGGCGACGCACCTCGCTGCCTGCGATCCCGTCTTCGAGCTTCGCGTGGAGCCTCCCTGGTGGACGCCTGGCCGCAGGCTGTTGACACGACTCGACGACGAGCCGCTCACCATCGAAGTTCACCTTCGAGGCGATGGTGGTGACCTACAGCCGCGCTGATCACCACAATGCTCACCTGGTGCGTACAGGCGGCCTCAGGCCGGTGGTGCGACACAGCTCAACACGTTGATCTTCCGCCCGAAGCTGCTCGGCGCGACCGATGCACATCTCCCCGGCCTGCTGCATCACGTTGGGCAGGTTCACCCACAGGGAGGTCGCGCATGCGGTTCCTCATCTTCACTGCCGTTGCCGTCGTTGGCTGTGACCGCCCTGTTGCCCAGACACGCGTGCTCGAGGCTCCCGCACCTGTCACCACCTGCGCGTCCGTCGATGGGGCGGCGCTCGGCCAGCTTCCCCTCAACGTGGCCCTCGGTGACGAGACGATCGCCTTCGCCGAGTGGAGCGTTGCCGACGAACAGTCGACCGAGGTCGTGGGCTTCGCGGCGCACCTGCCTGGCGACGTGAAGTTCACCGTGAAGGCGGGCGACGACGAGTACACCAGCGCGTCTCCGAGGTGGCTGCACCCTCGCGGCGTCTCGGGCCCTCGGGTTCACCCGGTCGAACGCATCACCTTCTGTCGAACGGTCGCTCCTCAAATCATCGCCGCCCGCTGATCAGCGCCCTGCCCAACCGCGGGGAACTTTTCGGGTCGCTCGTTTGCTCAGGTCGCGGGTGGGGCCTACCATTGGCCCTCCCGGGGAGACCGTGTCGCTCGAAACCTACGGCCGCTATCAGCTGATCAAGAAGCTCGCGACCGGCGGCATGGCCCAGATCTACCTGGCCAGGCAGCTCGGCGTGCAGGGCTTCGAGAAGATGCTGGTGGTGAAGCGCATTCTGCCGCACCTCGCCGAGAACGAAGACTTCATCACCATGTTCCTCGACGAGGCCCGCATCGCGGCGCGCCTCAATCACCCCAACGTCGTGCAGATCTTCGACCTCGGGCAGCAGGACGACACCTTCTACATCGCCATGGAGTACATCCACGGCGAAGACGTTCGCAAAGTCTGGAAGCAGGCCA
>JAEUJR010000413.1 GCA_016793585.1 Archangium sp. | reverse complement strand
CGTGCTCGCCCTCGGAGCCCACCTCAAGACGACGGCCTGCCTCACGCGCGGGCGTGAAGCGTTCGTCTCGCAGCACATCGGCGACCTCGACGACGCCGCCACCTACCGGTTCCTCGAAGAGACGATCGCGCACCTCACCAGGACGCTCGAGGTCGAGCCGCAGGTGGTGGCGCACGACCTCCACCCCGACTTCCTCTCGACGCGCCTCGCGCAGTCGCTCGGGTTGCCCGAGGTCGCGGTGCAGCACCACCACGCACACGTCGCGGCGGTGCTCGCCGAGCATGGTCGAACGGCGCCGACCCTGGGCCTCGCGCTCGACGGGTTCGGCCTGGGCACCGACGGCGGTTCGTGGGGCGGCGAGCTGCTCCTGCTCAACGGCGCGCGCTTCACGAGGTTGGGGCACCTGTCGACACTGCAGCAACCTGGCGGCGATCGCGCGGCGCGAGAGCCGTGGCGCATGGCGGCCGCTGCGCTCCATCGGCTCGGGCGTGGTGAGACCATCGTCGATCGCTTCGCGGCGCTCGGCCCTGCGGCGGCGGTGCGGCAGTTGCTCGAGAAGCAGCTGAACGCGCCCGAGACGAGCTCGTGTGGCCGGCTCTTCGACGCCGCGTGCGGGCTGCTCGGCGTGAAGCCCATCGCGACCTACGAGGGTGAAGCGCCGATGATGCTCGAGTCCCTGGTGACGAAGCCCGAGGTGCTGCGGGGGGCGTGGCGGGTCACCGACGGTGTGCTCAGCCTGCTCCCGCTGCTCGACGCGCTCGTCGGCCGCTCAGCCATCGACGGCGCCAACGTCTTTCACGGCACGCTCGCGTCGGCGCTCATCGACTGGGCGACGCCGTTCGTGATCGACGACGTCATCGCGCTCAGCGGTGGCTGCCTCATGAATCAGACGCTCGCCGAGCTGCTCATCACGGGCTTCAAGGCGCGCGGCATCAAGCCGCTGCTGTCTCGTCAGGTGCCGTCGAACGACGGTGGCCTCTCACTCGGGCAGGCGTGGGTCGCCGCGCTGGCCATGGAGGAATGAACGATGTGTCTCGCGCTCCCCGCGAAGGTGCTGCAGCTCGATGGTGCCGACATGTGCACGGTCGACCTGGGCGGTGTTCGCCAGAAGGTGAACCTGGGCCTGCTCGACGACGTGAAGGTCGGTGACTTCGTCATCATTCACGTCGGCTACGCGCTCACCAAGATGGACCCGATCGAAGCCGAGAAGACGCTCGCGCTGCTGCGCCACGAAGGCCAGCCCACCCCCGCCACTGCCTGAAGGAGCCGTTCATGCGCTTCATCGAAGAGTTCCGCGACGGCTCGATCGCTCGTCAGGTGGCTTCGCAGATCGCCGCCGAAGCGCGACCCGACCGCGAGTACAAGATCATGGAGTTCTGCGGCGGGCACACGCACTCGCTCTGCCGCTACGGGCTCATCGAGCTGCTGCCGAAGAACGTCGAGATGATTCACGGCCCCGGCTGCCCCGTGTGCGTACTGCCCATCGGGCGCCTCGATCAGGCCATCGAGCTCGCGCGCCAGCCGAACGTGATGCTCTGCGCCTACGGCGACATGATGCGCGTACCGGGGAAAGACCGAGTCAGCCTGATGCGGGCCCGCGCGCAGGGCGCCAACGTGAAGATGGTCTTCGGCGCGAACGACGCGCTGAAGCTCGCCCGCGCCAACCCCGACAAGCAGGTCGTCTTCTTCGCCATCGGCTTCGAGACCACCACGCCGCCTACCGCGCTCGCCGTGAAGACCGCGCAGGCCGAAGGGCTCGAGAACTTCACCGTGTTCGTGAACCACGTGCTCACGCCGAGCGCGATCGAGGCGATTCTCGGCAGCCCCGAAGCGAAGGAGGGCCGCATTCGCGTCGACGGCTTCGTGGGCCCTGGCCACGTCAGCACCATCATCGGCACGCAGCCGTACGATCGGTTCGCGCGTGATTGGAAGAAGCCGATCGCGGTGTCGGGGTTCGAGCCGCTCGATCTGCTCCAGTCGATTCTCATGATCGTTCGGCAGCTGAACGAGGGGCGCCACGAGGTCGAGAATCAGTACTCGCGCGCCGTGAACAGCGTCGGCAACCTCAAGGCGCAGCGGCTGACGGAAGAGACGATGGAGCTTCGCCCGTCGTTCGAGTGGCGCGGGCTGGGCACCTTGCAGGCGAGCGCGCTCAAGCTGCGGCCCGAGTTCGCGAAGTGGGACGCTGAGGCCCGCTTCACGATGCCGTACCAGGCCGTCGCTGATCACAAGGCCTGCGCGTGCGGCGAGATTCTCAAGGGCCTCAAGATGCCGACCGACTGCAAGATCTTCGCGACCGCGTGCACGCCGGAGTCACCCATTGGCAGCTGCATGGTGTCTCCCGAGGGCAGCTGCGCCGCGTACTACCTCTATGGCCGCCACCGGACGTCACCGACGCCCGAACCCGAGCGGAGGACCGCCTGATGCGCACCCGAAACCCATTCCCGAAGAAGCTCGACTTCACTGGCCGTGTCGAGCTCACCCACGGCACCGGTGGCAAGGTGATGGCGCAGCTGGTGGAGCAGCTGTTCGCCGCCGCGTTCGACAACCGCTACCTCGCGCAGCGGAACGATCAGGCCGTCGTCGAGCCGCCCGTCGGCAAGCTGGTGATGACGACCGATGGCTACGTGGTGTCGCCGATCTTCTTCGCGGGCGGCAACATCGGCTCGCTGGCGGTGCACGGCACCATCAACGACATCGCGATGGCGGGAGCTCGCCCGCTCTATCTGTCGTCGGCGTTCATTCTCGAAGAGGGCTTTCCGCTCGCCGACTTGAAGCGTGTCGTCGACGCGATGGCGAAGGCGGCGATGCAGGCCGGCGTACCGATCGTCACCGGCGACACGAAGGTGGTCGAGCGCGGCAAAGGAGACGGGGTCTTCATCACGACGACGGGCGTGGGCGTGATTCCCGTGGGCGTCACGGCGCCGAGCGGCGATCGCGCGAAGCCGGGCGACGTCGTGCTCGTGAGCGGCTCCATGGGCGATCACGGCGTGGCGATTCTTTCGCAGCGTGAGGGCCTCTCGTTCGAGACGACCATCGAGTCGGACTCGGCGGCGCTGCACACGCTGGTCGCCGACATGGTGACGGTCTGCCCAGACGTTCACGTGCTGCGCGACCCCACGCGCGGTGGGCTCGCCACGACGCTGAACGAGATCGCGTGGCAGTCGGGCGTCGGCTTCAAGCTCGACGAGCGCGCGATTCCCGTGAAGCCCCAGGTCGCGGCGGCGTGCGAGCTGCTCGGCATCGACCCGCTCTACGTGGCGAACGAAGGCAAGCTGCTGGCCATCGTCGCGCCGCACGACGCCGACAAGGTGCTGGCCGCGATGAAGGCGCACCCGCTCGGCAGAGACTCGGCGCGCGTGGGCACCGTCATCGAAGACGAGAACGGCTTCGTGCAGCTCGAGACCTCGTTCGGCGGCAGTCGCATTCTCGACTGGCTCGCCGGAGAGCAGCTGCCGCGCATCTGCTGACGGTCAGGGCAGGGCCCAGTCGATCGGCCCGCGACCCGCGGCGATCAGCAGCTCGTTCGCCTTCGTGAAGGGCTTGTCCTTCGTGACGGCGTCGACGAACGCGAACTTGTTCAGCGGCGACGGGTGCGGCGTCACCAGCACGTGGTGCTTCGTCGCGTCGACGTGCTTCGCCACCATCGCTTCGGCGGGCTTGCCGAAACAGAAGAAGACGATCGGCCCGGGCAGGCTGGCAACGTGGCGGAGCACCGCTTCGGTGAACGGCTCCCAGCCCTTCTTCTTGTGCGAGTTCGCCTCGCCTTCGCGCACGGTGAGAATGGTGTTGAGCAGCAGCACGCCGCGATCGGCCCAGACCGAGAGGTCGGCCGTCGTCGGAGCGGGAATGCCGACGTCGATGGTGAGCCCCTTGAAGACGTTGCGCAGCGAGCCGGGCGGCTTCACGCCGGGGCTGACCGAGAACGCGAGCCCGTTGGCGTGACCCTTCTTCGGGTACGGGTCCTGTCCGAGGATCACGGCCTTGATGGCCGAGGGCGGCGTTCGTGCGAGCGCGGCGAAGAGCTGCTCCTTCGGTGGAAAGACGGTGGCGGTCGCGAACTCGGTGGTGAGAAACGCGTCGAGCGCCGTGAACGTCTCGGCGGAGGCGGCAGCGGCCAGCGCGTCTCTCCACGCGGGGGGAATCATCTCGGCGAGTGACGACATGCGGGCACCGTAGCCGCTTCCACTCGACCTCACGGAGCGGATTCATGAGCCTCCGCGCGTGCGGCTGCTGTGCTTCGCGTGGATGCTGGTGATTGGGCTTCCCGGCGCGCTGGCGTCGTTGCTGGTCGTCGTCGCGGCGACCTGGCGCGGTCAACTCTTCGGTCTCACCGCGGCACCGACCCCGGGGAAGATCACTTCTTCATCTTCTCGAGGCGCGACGAGGTCGCGGCGTGAGTGCTGCCGTTTCTTCGGTCAGAGGCTGGCTTCGACGCCGAGCACGGGAATCGGGAAGCCGATCGGTGACGAAGCGGGCCGCGAAGTGAGCGCGCCGGTGGCGTCGACCGAGTACGAGCTGCCCGTCGGCTGGGCCCACACCGACAGGTTCTGCACGTCGAGAAAGAGGGTGAGCTCGAGCGGCTGCGGGCTCCACGTCTTCGAGACGCGGCCGTCGACGCGCAGCCAGGCACCCGAACGCCCAACGGCGTCACGATCGACTGGCACCCACCGCGCCGAGCCGCGAATCGGGTCGAAGCCTTCACGCTGCTCCTGGCCATACAGCCCGCCGATCAACGGAGCGCCCGTCTGCACCGTTGCCGTCGCCGCCAGCGCCCACCCGTTGCCGAAGCGCCACCCACCCGCGCCCTGAACGAGGTGCGTCTGATCGAACGCCCACGGCACCGAGGCCTGCACCTCGCGCTCGGGCAGACCGTTCGTGGCGAACCGCGAGATGGTGATCGTCCGCCACGAGGCGACGAGGCTGTACGAGGCGCGCAACCAGAATCGGTCTGACGGCGTGAAGCGCCACGCCAGTGAGCCTCCGCCCGCGAAGCCGCTGCCGATGCGTTTGGTGATGTCCTCGGTCGACTGATTCACCTCGGGCAGGAACGTGTCGTCGAAGGGCGAGAGCTCGATCGTCTTTCGCAGCGAGCTGCCGAACGCGCGCACGTCGAGTTGGTGTGCGGGAGCTGCCTGAATGTGTGCCCACACGTCACCGACGACCGCCTGCTGCAGGCCGTACTTCCACGACGTGGTGTCGAGCACGGGAACCGGGACCAGCCACGTCGCGGGTTGATGCCGAAGGCCGGCGCTGCCGCCCAGCGTCCACACGTCGCCGAAGTCGCGTTCGATCGAGAGCCGCGGGTCGAGCGCGAACAACACGTCGGCGTCGAGCGGCTTCCAGAGATCGCCACGAAGGCCCGCGCTCCAGCGAAACGGGCCGGCCGCGTCGCGCGCCTCGGCGAAGACGCCTCCCGTGAACGCAGCGCCCAGCACGCGGCGGCTCGACGACGTCACGCTCGTCGCATCGACTCCGGGCAGGGGCGGCAGCGCCGACTCGCTCGCCCGGTTCAACACCACGCGCCGCAGCGAAGCGTCGCCGCCGACGCCCAGTGAGATCTCGTTCGTCACCATCGGCTTGAAGGCGGCACGCGCAGTGAGTTGCTGTTCACCGCCGATGACGTCGTTTCTCGTCTGCGTTCCACGAATCGACAGCGCGATGGAGTCGTGACTGCCCGTCAGCCCCAGCTCGAGCGCGCCTGAGGTCCACCGCAGATCGGCGAGCTGACTCACGATGCGCGCCGAGATGGGAATGCCCGACACCGTGAGCGCGACGTCATCAGCCGCGCCCAGCGCGAGCAGGCGCAGTTCTCCATTCGCGATCGGCTGCGCGACCCGAAGCTGCCAGTCACCGAGCAGCGCACGCACTTTGAGAAACGACGCGGCCACGGCGGGAAGGGTGAAGAACCGCCCAGCTGCGAGCACCTCGGTCTTCGTCTGGGGAATGACGCCGGAGACCGACAAGCCGGTGGTCAGCACGTCGACGCGCGCCGACCCGTGCCAGCCTTCGCGCTGCTTCGTCGACAGCAACGTCACCGACCGCCCAATGCTGCGGCCGTTCTCTGCCGAATCTGCCGCGCTGCTCACCTGTACACCGTCGAGCCACGACGCAGGCAAGGTCGACGGGCCGAAGAACCCATGCGCTGGCAGGCGAAGCAGCACGCCGTCGAAGCGCGTGGCGGACGCGGCTGGTTGAAGTCCATCGAGCGAGGCGGGGCTGAAGCCAGACAGAATCGAGCGCGAGCCCGGCACCAGGAAGACGGAGCGCGATGGATCGGCCCACGTTCCTGCGGCGTCGGAAGGAACGTCGGCCTGCGCGAGCACGATCGCGAGCAACAGCGCGTTCATGAGCGCCTCCGCAGCAACAGCAACGCGAGGAACACGAGCGACCCGTCAGAGGCTGCGCACCCCGAGCAACCCGGCGCGGCCGGCTTGGTCGCGATGATCGGCGGCCCCGGCGGAGAATCAGGCGCGAGCCACACGTGCGACGTGACGGTGCGAGGAGCCGTGCCCACTCGCAGCTCCGCGCGGGCGCGTGCCGAGCGGCCTTCGGGAACCTCGAGCGTGAACTCGTCGGTGAAGGGATCGGACGTGACCTGCACCTCTTTCACCGCGACACCGTTGGCGACCCAGACGAGCGTCGTGCCACTGCCTCCCGTCACCAGCGCCTGCAGCGTCGCCGACGTTCCAACGAACGTGTCTTCGACGCGGGGCAGGGTGGTGAGCGTGGTCAGCGTCACGAGCGGGTCTTCGGGCCCACGCAGCTTCACGACCGAGCGGCCTTCGCGCAGCGCGCGCGTCAGCCCCACCACCGAGAGCTCACTCGCGTAGAGCAACGTCGTCGGCGAGCCGATCGGGCTCTGCGTTTGATTCAAGCCGACACCCGCGCGGTGATCGTCACTGCCGCCAACCGCGGTCAGGTGAACGCCCTGATCGGCGAGCGCCTCCCAGTACGCGATGGCCGATTCGTCGAAGAGCGAGCCCGTCTCGTCCCAACCTCCGACACCGATCTCGATCGCGCGCGTGAGCTCGGGAATCACCGGCTGCTGCCACGCGCACCCGATGCAGAAGCTGCCGAGATCGAGGGTGGGGTGATTGATGGTTGCGATGGCTCCCTGTTGATCGAACTGTTGCAGCGCCTGCTTGAGCGTCACGCCTTCGCGGCCCAGCCAGAACGGCACGAAGGTCGAGGCGCCAAACGCGTTCAGGTGGCCTGCGTACGTCGTGAACTCCACCGAGGGCACGAAGAGCACCTGCGGGTGTCTCGCTTGCGCCGCGGTGATGAAGTCGTAGTGCGAGCTGGTGTTGTGATCGCTCAGCGCGACGAAGTCGAG
>JAEUJR010000405.1 GCA_016793585.1 Archangium sp. | reverse complement strand
ACGGCGTGAAGAAGGTCGAGATGCACTTCCTCGCCGACGTGTACGTGCCGTGCGAGGTGTGCGGCGGCAAGCGCTTCAACGAGGCGACCCTGCGCGTGCGGTACAAGGGCAAGAACGTGTCGGAGATGCTCGACATGTCGGTGCGCGAGGCCATCGAGCACTTCTCGGTGCACCGCGACATCATGCGGCACCTTCAGACGCTCGATGACGTGGGCCTCTCGTACCTGAAGCTCGGGCAGCCCTCGCCCACGCTCTCGGGTGGTGAAGCCCAGCGCATCAAGCTGTCGCGCGAGCTCGCGAAGGTGGCGACGGGAAGAACCCTCTACATCCTCGACGAGCCCACGACAGGCCTGCACTTCGAAGACATTCGCAAGCTGCTCATCGTGCTGAACCGGCTCGTCGACGCGGGGAACACGGTGCTGGTGATCGAGCACAACCTCGACGTCATCAAGTCGGCCGACTGGGTGATCGATCTCGGGCCCGAAGGTGGCGATGGCGGCGGCAAGATTCTCGCCGAGGGCACGCCCGAAGAGGTGGCCGAGGTGAAGGGCTCGTACACCGGCAAATACCTGAAGCACGTGCTCGAGAAGGCGCGCAAGCAGCGCGTCGGCGTGCGCGTGGCCGGGTGAATCGGGCCGGCGATCCGCTCCGAAGAACGGACCGCCGACCTTCACACGTTCACGCCCTGAGGCAGGCGGTCGATCAACCCGCGCCGCTCGAGGGCTGGCCGCAGCGCTGCGTCGGTCTCGAGCCGAAACCCGCGATGGAACGCCACCACCGGCGTGGCGTGTGGCACCTGCTCGTCCCAGGCGTCTTCGAAGACGAGCGTTCCGATTCGCACCAGCTCGAGCGACGGCAGCCGAACGGCGAGCACCTCGTCGAGCACGTCGGTCAGCTGCGACGTCGAGAACGACGAAGCCGGCATCAGCACCGTCAGCGTCTGCAGGCGGCTCGCGACCACGAGTGACTCGAGCTCACGCACCAGCTTCGGCAGCCGCGAGCGGGGGGCGGGCGCGACCCGACCATGGCGTTGGTAGACGTCGGCGGCCTGGCTGCGCAGCTCCACCGACTGGAGGAAACCGCGCCGCCACCTGAACGTCGCCAGCGAGCTCGCCATCTGCAGCGATCCGAGCAGCCGCTTCCCGTGCAGGGCCAGGTGCCGACGCTCGGCCTCGACGAGGCGCGCATCACCGGGCCGGTTCTCGAGCGCGAGCTGCAGGTGCATGAGCGTGCCGCGCGGGTCGCCCGCTGAGTCGAGCGCGTCGGCGAACACCGCCACCGCGTCGTCGTCGTCCAGGTTCGTGAGCGTTGGCGTCATGACGGCCCCAGACGGTACGGCCGGCAGCGGCTGACCGAGTACGCTGGGCGCCATGCGCACCCTGCTCTTCGCCCTGCTCCTCGCCGCCACCCAGGCCCTGGCCGATCTGCCGCCGCCCGACCTCGAGCTGCCCAGCGGCAGCGCCGACTACAAACGCACGCTTCGCCTCGTGCAGGACGCGAAGCGGAAGAAGCGCACCACGGCGCAGCTCGCGAAAGACGTCGTCGCCCTCAAGCTGAGGGCCCACCCCATCGGCTGTGAGTACTACTTCCTCACGCCGCCGCCTCCTCCTCCGGGCATCACCTTCGAGCCCCGATCGATGCCGAGCGACTGGGTCGGCACCTTCGGAGAGGTCGCCATGGTGCACCTCGGTGGCTGGGGCCTGAGCCGGGAGGAATACGACGAGCTGCACAGAGCCGCGCACGGCAAGCTGCCCGGCTTTCCCAACTGCGGCCAGCCTGAGAAGCCGAAGAAGTGATGGAGCGAGACCACCACCGGCCCCAGGCGCAGCGGCTGGCCTGCGTGGCCTGCAGCAGCCCCGTGCAGGACGAGCGGTGTGGCTACTGCGGCGCCGTGCAGGAGGCCGGCGGCTATCGCGTGCTGCAGGTGCTCTCGCGCTCGGGGCACGGCGCGGTGTACCTGGCGGAAGACTCGAGCGGCGCGCGCGTCGCGTTGAAAGAGCTCGTCTTCTCACTGGTGCCCTCGACCCAGGAGCTCGACGCCTTCGATCGCGAAGCGGGTCTGCTGCGCACGCTCTCGCACCCCGCGCTGCCGAAGTTTCGTGACGCGTTCAAGATCGGCCAGGGCGTGGCCACCCGGCTGTACCTGGTTCAGGAGTACGTGCCGGGCTCGAGCCTCGCGGGGCACCTCAGCCTCACCCGCTATGACGAGGCGCAGGTGCTCGTGTACGCGCGACAGGTGCTCGAGGTGCTGGCGTACCTGCACAGCCGCTCTCCACCGGTCGTGCACCGCGACATCAAGCCGGCGAACCTCGTGGTGACGACCGACGGCTTCTTGAAGCTCGTCGATCTCGGGGCGGCACGAGAGGTGGCTCCGCAGGGCACGCACCGCTCGACCCTCGTCGGAACGTTCGGCTACATGGCACCCGAGCAGCTCGGAGGCTCTGTCGAGCCGCGCAGCGATCTCTATGCGCTCGGCGCCACGCTGGTGCACCTGCTCACGCGCCGCCCGCCGGATCAGCTGATGACGCCGGGCCACGAGCTCGACTTCGAGCGGCAGGCGAACATCACGCCACGCACGCGCGACTTCTTGAAGCTGCTCACCGCCGTGCGCCCCGAGCATCGCTTCGCCTCGGCGCACCGCGCGCTCGCGTACCTCGACGGTGACGTGCCAGCCACGCCCGTCACCCGGCACAGCCTGCGCCAGCTCGGCCTCGTCGTGAGCGGAGCGCTCGCCATCGCCGCGGGCGTCGGCGCCTATGCGGCGGTGAAGGCGGCAGCGCGATCGGCCGAGGTGACTTCGGCCGCCGTCACCCCGCAGCGCCCGCCCCTTCGCGCCGCGCCCCCCGTTCGACCCACCGAGGCGCAACCACCTGGCCACATCGCGTTCCCCTGGCATCGCGGCTCGTGGGACTTTCACCGCAGCCAGGGCCCGTTCCTGCACGACGAGTCGGGGCGCGGGCACGACATCGAGATTCCCCGCACCGGCTACACCAACGACTTCTTCGGCCTCGACTGGGACGGGAGCACGTTCATGTCGCTCGCCGACCACCCCGACTTCGCCGTGAAGGGCGGGCCGCTGATGCTCCAGTTCAACGCCGTCAACTGGAGGGGCGCGCCCGCGACGCTGATGGAGCGCGTGAGCGCCGACGGCGAGGTCGCGTGGCGGCTGAGCATCGACTCCGAGCGCATCATCGCGTTCACGGTGGGCGACGGGCGCGGCAGCTTCTCGACCATCGAGGGGCGCGTGCCGCGTAGCCACGCTGGCGGCAACCTCGACGGGTTCCACCTCTACGCCATCGTCGACGACCGAACCGGAGAGCAGCTGCTCTACGCAGACTGCGACCTGCTCGCGTCGGGCACGACGAAGCTGGCGATTCCCAAGACGCTGGGCGACGGCGCGCGTGTGAACCTGCTCGAGGGCTTTCACGGCGTGGTGGGCTCGTTCTCGATCGAGAACGGGCGCATGGAGCCCACGGCGCCGACGGCGAAGAGCTGCAGCATGTCAGGCCGCGATCTCGGCGTGTCTCGAGACTGAACGAGTAAGGTGCGCCGCCCATGCCGAACGAGACGCCCAAGGCGAAGCTGCCGTCACAGATTCCCTTCATCATCGGAAACGAGGCGGCCGAGCGCTTCAGCTTCTACGGCATGCGCAACGTGCTCACGAACTTCCTCGTGGGCTACCTGCTCATCGGCCTCGCCGAGCCCGAGCGCCAGGCCGCCGCGAAGGAGGTCTTCCACGTCTTCGTGATGGGCGTGTACTTCTTCCCCCTGCTCGGCGGCTGGTTGTCGGATCGGTTCCTCGGGAAGTACCGAACCATCTTCTGGCTCTCGATCGTCTACTGCCTCGGCCAGGTGCTGCTCGCGCTGTCGGTCGAGAGCAAGCCCGGGTTCTACGCGGGCCTGTTCCTCATCGCGCTCGGCTCGGGCGGCATCAAGCCGTGCGTGTCGGCCTTCGTCGGCGATCAGTTCGATCAGACGAACAAGCACCTCGCGAAGGTGGTGTTCGACGCGTTCTATTGGATCATCAACTTCGGCTCGTTCTTCGCGTCGCTGCTGATCCCTCCGCTGTTGTCCGCGAAGCCGACGGTGATCACCTGGAACGAGGCGGTGCTGTTCACGCTCGACACGCCGCTGCCGCGCCTGGCGTTCGGCATTCCCGCGATCCTCATGGTGCTGGCGACGGTCATCTTCTGGGCGGGGCGAAAGAAGTACGTGAACGTTCCGCCGACCCCGTCGGATCGCCACTCGTTCAGCGCGGTGTGCCTCACGGCGGTGATGGGCGGCACCGCGGGCCTGGCACTCGCGATCGCCGGGGGCGTGGGGGCGGTGGCGTCGCTCGTGACGGCGATCTGGCTCGGGGTCGTGCCGGCCGTCTGTCTTGCGATCGTCGTGTTCCTCGTGTTCGCGGGTGGAGGCGCGTGGCTGCAGATCGATCGTGCGCGAGGCAAACACCCTGACGAAGACGTCGATGGCGTGCGGGCCGTGCTGCGCGTGCTGGTCATCTTCGCGCTCGTGACACCGTTCTGGTCGCTGTTCGATCAGAAGGCCTCGACGTGGATTCTGCAGGGCAACGCCATGGAGCTGCCGGGCTGGAGCTGGTTCAAGAGCGCGGCGCAGATGCAGGCGCTCAACCCGCTGCTGGTGATGCTGCTGATTCCGTTCAACAACGTGGTGCTCTACCCGCTGCTTCGGAAGGTCGGCGTCGAGCCCACGCCACTGCGCCGCATGGGCACGGGCATCGCGTTCTCGGGCCTCGCGTGGATCGCCGTGGCGATGCTGCAGGTGACGATGGATGGCGGGCAGAAGCTGCCGGTGCTGTACCAGGCGTTGCCGTACGCGCTGCTCACGTTCGGAGAAGTGCTCGTCTCGGCCACCGGCCTCGAGTTCGCCTACAGCCAGGCACCGGCGAAGTTGAAGGGCGTGCTGATGAGCTTCTGGAGCCTCTCGGTCACCATCGGAAACCTCTGGGTGCTGGTGGTGAACGCGACGGTGAAGAACGAAGCAGTGACGAAGGCGATCGGCGACGCGGGCTTCGGCGTCATGGCGTTTCAGATGTTCTTCTTCGCCGGCTTCGCCTTCGCCGCCGCAGCCGCGTTCGCCTGGTACGCGAAGCGCTACACGCTGGTGGACTACTACCGGAAGGCCTGAATCACTCGAGGCAGCCGCAGCACTGGCTCGCGTTCGTGCTCCCGGGGAACGCACACCAGCCACCTGCTTTGCCGAGGCTGATGCAGCGCGCGTTGCAGTCAGCTCCGCCGCCACGACATTGGTCGCAGCCCTCGGAGGAGCACGCGCAGCACATGCCGACCGACGTGCTGCCGGGATTTCCACAGACGCCGTTGCTCGCTCCGCCAGAGAAACACGCGCTCGGGCACGACAGGCCCGTGCCGACGCACGCCGTGCAGCCACCACCCGCGGGCAACGACATCGTGTTCGGGAACGCGACAGCGATTCGGTTGCGGTCCCACGTCGTCACGCTCGCGCCGCCGAACCAGATGCCCTGCACCACGCCCGCGTTCACCTCGAGGAACGGCGTCACCTGACCGAAGGCGTCGTACGGCTGACCGCTGATCGTGAAGAGGCGCCCCTTTGACGCCCAGCAGATGCCGTCCGGGCTCGTGTACCAGTACGTGCCGTCGCGGCCCTCGGCGACCATCACGTACACCGAGCCGACCTTCTTCACGTCGACCGCGCCGGCGTTGAGCACGATGGGGTTCGAGGGGTGCTTGGTGAAGGTGATGCCGTCGGTCGAGGTCGCGTAGCCGACGTGACGCGCGCCGTTGCGCTGGCCGTCGAACCACATCTTGTAGACACCGTTCTCCAGGAGCACCGACGGGCGTCCGACCTTGTCCGCGTCCCACGAGCCGGGCGCGCCGACCGAGAGCACCATGCGGTCTTTCGTGAACGAGGTGAGCGAGTTCGTGTTGCCGGCGGTGTTGCGCGCGAGCCAGATGCGGTCGTTCTCGGCGACGTCGGCGTCGGTGTAATACATGGCCCACGAGCCGCTGCTCACGATGACGAGGCTGGGATCGTTGACGTGGTTCGAGGTGCCGCGATCGAGCACGGCTTGTGGCGCGGTGTCGGAGGGCCACTTGCGCCACTCGGCACGATCACGCGACCACGCCATGAAGATGCGGTCGTGACCGTCGCCGCCCTGCGCCCCGTAGAACATGACGTACTGGCCCATCACGCGCTGGATGTCGGGAGCGTAGATGTTGTTGAGGCCGTGAACTGCGGCCTGGGTGGCCGGGAGCATGACCGGGTTGCGGCTCCATGGGGTGAACGAGGTGGGCCAGCCGACGGGCGTGACGTCGCAGGTCGCTCCGGCGTCCATGAGACCAGCGTCGACGACGAAGCCTGCATCGACCACGAGGCCCGCATCGACGACGGAACCTGCATCGACGACGGAACCTGCATCGACGACG
>JAEUJR010000344.1 GCA_016793585.1 Archangium sp. | reverse complement strand
ACTTCTCGACGGCCTCGACCCCGTTGCCAGCCTCTCCGACGACCGTGAAGCCACCGGCCGCGAAGATGTCCTTGATGATGTCTCGCATGAAGACCGAATCGTCGACCACGAGAACCTTCTTTGCCGTCGCGCTCACCGTGCCCGGAACCTACTTGGTTGTGAACGCGCGGGCTACCGTCGCGTCGAGCGCATCGGGGTCGAGCACCGTCACCGGCATCGCGCCCAGCCGCGCCAACCCCTTCACCGCCATGGAGGCCTTCGGCGCAGGTGGGCCCACCTTCTCGAGGCTCTCGATGCCGTCGACGTCGGAGATCAACAGCCCCAGCTCACGCCGCCCGCGATCGAGCAGCACCACGCGGCCCTGCCCTTCGGCCTCAGCTGCTCCCGCGACCTCGAGCAGCACCCGCAGGTCGACGACGGGCACCACGCGGCCGCGCAGGTTCATCACGCCCTTCATCGCCTTCGGGCTGCGGGGCACCCTCGTCCACGTCTCGGGCGCCACCACCACCTCGCGAATCGACGCGAGCGGCAGGGCGTACCGATCTTTCTCGAGGCGGAAGAGGACGTGTCTCACGGTTCCCAGCTCCTGACGACTCCGGCTGCGGCGAAGCACCTCACCCCACGAACGTCATCGCGCCTTCACCGGCACCGGCTTCTTCCCGGCGGGCCCCGACGCCTTGCCTACCACCAGCTCGTCTTCGAGCAGCCGCACCATCTCGTCGACTTTCGCGCGATAGCCGGCGTACTCGCCAGGCGTGACGCGATCACACGTCACCTGAAAGACCGCGCGGCTGGTGACGGTGCGGCCCGTCTGCGTGACGCTCCGCTCGAGCTTGAGGCACGTCTGCTCGAAGGTCCCCGCGGCGGGCAGCTTCTTCGCCTCGAAGCCCTCGGGCAGCGTGATGCTCACCTTCGCCTCGTCGGTGAAGGGCGTGCCGAGCACCAACGTGTGCCGACGGCTGGCGAGCTGGAACTGGCTGCGCGGGTTCCACGAGATGGGCACCTTGATGCGCAACGTGTCGCCTTCGGGGCGCGCGAAGGTCTTCGCCTCGAGCAGCGCCTTCAGCGTCGCGGGCTTGCGCAGGTCTTTCGCTTCGACGACCACCACCTCGCTCGTCGAGGCGTTGGGCACCAGGCCCGAGGCGATGCGCTGCACGGCCTGTTGGAACATCTCGGCGTCACGCGAGGCGACCCGAATCGCCGACCCGGCGCGACCCTTCGCCTCCAGCGTGAACAGGCCCCGCGCGCTGCCATCAGCCGACCGGTCGAGCTCGAGCTGGCTGGTGAGTCGGTGTTTGTCGGGGCCCTGATACGGAATCTCGCGAAAGGTGTGTTCACCCGAGACGGGGTCGATGACGAGGCTCTGGGTGCCGACGTCGTCGTGCCGCACGACGTCGAGGTCGAGCATGTCGGCGGTCGGGTCGAAGAAGCGGCCCTCGCTGACGCCCGGCTGCTTCGGCACGTACACGATGGCGTGGTTGAACTGCTGCATCGGCACGTCACGCGAGATCTGCCCCGAGTCGCGCGTGCGCACGTTCGCGAAGTGCGCCTCGAGCCCGAGCTTCTTCGCGAGCGTGATGAAGAGCACCGCCTTGTCCTTGCAGTCACCGTAGCGGCGCTCGAGCACCATCGGCGCAGCGTGCGGCTTCACGCCGGCGATGAAGCTCTCGTAGTCCTGCTGGTAGCGAATCTCCTCCATCACGAACTGGTGCACGCGCTCGAGCTTGTCGGTCGCGTCGCCCGCGCCGTCGCCCAGCTTCTTCGCCACCGCGTCGATCTCGGGGCTGTCGCGGAACACGCCGTCGAGCAACGACTTCTCCCACGAGAGGTACGTCTTCCAGTCGGGCACCGTCGAGAGGCGAATGTTCGCCGCGACCTCGAGCAGCGGCGGCATCGAGGGCTCGGAGACGAGCGGCGGGCTGTCGTGCGTGAACCACTCGACCCGCAACTGATCGCCACGCTTCTCTTCTTTGCGTTCGACGGCGCCCACCCTGTTCTCGTTGAGCGTGGTGCCCAGCGGCATCCACATGACGTAGCGGGCGTGTCGGCGCTGCTCCGAGAGCGACTGGAACGACCAGCTCTTCGTGAGGTACCGCGAGAGGTAGCCGGTGGGCGGCACGTCGACGCGGTACTGCAGCACGAGGGTCGAGCCGGGCTGCATGCCGCGGAAGAAGATCTGCCGGCCGCGCTCGCTCGAGGCCTCGCTGCGCGTGCCCTTCTCGTCGATGGAGTAGCTGTGAATGACGCGGAGGCGCCCTGAAGGAACGGTCTGTTTGATGATGCGGTCGCGGCCCTGGGCGTTGAACGCGTGCACCACGAGGGTCACCAGGTTCGAGGTGCTGCCGTCGGTGTTGAGCAGCGTGACCTCGTCGTCGACCAGCCAGGCCACGTCAGCGCCCGGCGTCTGCTTGAGCGAGGCGCGGCCCGCGACGGCCTGCTCGATGGCGCTCTCGTCGGGTGCGTCGTCGGCCCACGGCCCACGCGCTTCGGGCGCGAGGTAGTCGACGCGGTTGGCGAGCGAGTCGTTCTCGGGGTTGCGCTCGAGCGCCTTCTTCCACGCTGCGACGGCGTTGGGCTGATCGCCCGCCTCGTAGAAGAGGTCGCCGCGCTTCACCCACGGGTTCGAGGCTTCGGGCGCGAGCGCCGCGGCCTTGTCGAGCGCCTCCCGTGCGCCGTCGACGTCTTTGAGGCGGCGGCGAAGCTCGGCGAGCTGCATCCACGCGCCGAAGTCGGTGGGCCATGACTCGAGCCGGTCTTCGAGCAGGTCTTCGGCGCGGTCGAGTTCTCCGCTGTCCTGCGCGAACTCGATGAGGCGGCGCTGCGCGTCGACGTGGTTGGGAATCTGCCGCAGCACCTCGACCATCGACGCTTCGGCGTCGCTCCTTCGGCCGAACCGCAACAGGGTGCGCGAGAGTTCGAGCAGGCGCTCGGGCCCGTCACCGAACTTCGCGTTGCGCACGCGCTGCGCCGCGAGCTCGTCCTCCGTCCACCCTTCGCTGCGCCAGGCGTCGATGAGCAGCTCGTGAGCCTCCGACAGCTCGGGCTCCTTCGTCGTCAGCTCGAGCAGCGCCGTGCGCGCCTTCTGCTTGAGCCCCTGCTGCTGCCAGAAGCGAATCTGCCGCAGGTGCACGAAGCGCAGCTCGGCGCCGACCTGCTTGTCGAGCAACGCGAGCGCGTCTGCGGCGCGCCCACGCTCCTGGTTGAACCACAGCGCGTCGACCTGCAGCGTGCGCGCCATCACCGAGTCGGGGAACGCCTTCGCGAAGCGCTCGGCCGCCTTGACGCTCACGGGGCCGCCGGCCGCGAGGTGCGCCCACAGCGCTTCGTGCGCCATCGTGCGCGCCGCCAGCGGAGGCATCGCGCGAACGTTGAAGGCCACCATGCGCTCGAGGTCGGGCACGGCGAAGGGCACCGACGACGAGGGCACCAGCCGCGCGGCCAGGCTCCACGCGCCCTCTTTGTGCGCCGACTTGAAGAAGACGGTGTGCGAGCCCTTCGAGAGCTTCAGCGGCACCACCACGTTGTCCCAGACGCTGCGCTCGAGAATCGACGCCGCAAAGAGCAGCTTGCCGTCGACCCACACCTTGAGCGGGCCGGTGGTGAAGACGCGCAGCTGGTAGAAGCCGTCTTCGGGCGCGTCGACCGTTCCCTGCGCGAACGCGACGGCGAAGCGGGCGGGCGTCATCAGGGAGCTGAGCTCGACGCGGCCGCGCGGGTCGATGGGTGCAGCGGGCCGCCACACGAGCGGGCCGAAGCGGCCTTCGTAGGTCTGGTCGAGGCCGGGGCGCGTCTCGGGCGGCAGCTCGAGATCGAAGCCCTTGCCCTGGTCGTTGTCCCACGTGCCGACGATGGCGAGCGGAATGCGGCCACGCTGGGCGGCGCTGAGCTCGTCACGCTCCGACAGCCGGCCATCACCGTTGAGCAGCGAGATGAGATGGAACGCGGCGAGCGAGCGCACCTCGGGGCGCGGGTGGTTGTCGGCGAGGTCGCGCAGCAGCGTGCGCACGTGCCGACGCTGCGTGAACGTGAAGTCGTTCAGCATGAGCAGGTGGAGCTGCAGCGTCGCGGCGGGGTTGGTCGAGTCGAGCAACCCCAGGTGCAGATGCGCGAGCTCTTCGGCTTCGCGGCCTTCGAGCCCGGCCAGGAGCCCGGCCAGCTCGTGGAACGTTCCACTGTCGGGGCCAGCCGCGCGCGCCTGTTCGACGGCCGCCTTCAGGGCCTTCGCGTCGCCCGCGCGGAAGAAGGCTTCTGCCGCAGCGTCGAGCGCCTTCGGGTCAGAGACGGGCACCTCGCGCAGCGTCGGCGCGAGCGTCAGACAGGCAGAGAGCAGTGGGAGCGCGAAGAACGAAGCGAGGCGTCGCATGGGCCGCGCATCGTGTACCAGCGGACGAGGCGTGTCGCGGAAGACGTCTTTAGCGACGGCCCGGGCGACGCTTCACCGGCACCGGCACGCGCGCCACGGGACGCCACCCGAGCGCCAGCGCCGCAAGGGCCGCAGCAGCCACCAGTGGGAGGAGCGTCGAGAGCGAGTGAGCGTCGAACATGGTCATGACTTAACCACGCCGACCCTTCGGTGGAGAATCGGGGGAGTTTCCCCACACCTGATCAGGCAGTCAGCGCCGGCGTTTGCGCTCGAACTCGGGCATCGCCTTGTCGAGGAACACGAGGGCCGAGGCTTCGTCCTTGAAGAAGTCGGTGTTCGGGTTGCCGCTCGCGCGCATCACCAGCGACACGGCCATGCGCATGAGCGCCGAGGGAATCACGAGCGCCACTGGCGGCGGGTTGTTCGGGTCTGGCGGCTTCTCGGAGCCGAGGATCCTCCGCACCTCGCTCGACACCTCCATGATTCGCCCGAGCACGAGGTGCCCATGCAGGTGGTACGGCGCGCCCGGCTTCACCAGCTCGATGAAGCGCCGCGCTTCGTCGGGCGTGATGTCGCCTTCGTAGACGCTGCGGAGAACGGGGTGGCCCGAAGCCGTGCGAAGCTCACTGGTGGTGATCACGTCACGCGCACTCTACTTCGTCACCCGAACGCGACGCAGCGATCACTTCCACGCACCTCGCTGGCCGCCTGCGCTACTGTGTGACGAACACGTGACGGTGGGAGGACGCATGCCGAAGGTGACTGGCTGGGGCGCGACGAGGACGAACACCAACCGCAGGCTGCCCGAGACGGGCGCGGCGCGCTTCGAGCTGTCGGGCAAGGTGAAGACGAACGTGCGTGAGGCCTCCGACGTGGCGGCGCTGCCGAACGGCGCCTTCGCCATCGTGGGAGACCGCTCCGACCGCATCACCCTCGTCGACAAGAACGGCAAGGCGAAGGAGATCGAGCTGCCCGGGCTCAAGAACGGCAAGAGCCAGCTCGAGGGCGTGGCCTTCGACCCCGTTCGCCAGCACCTCTTCGTCGCGCGTGAAGAGTCTGGCGAGCTGCTCCGCTACGAGTGGGACCCCTCGAGCGGCAAGACACCGAAGCTCGAGAAGACGTTCGAGCTGCCGAAGAACGAGACGAAGAACAAAGGCGTCGAAGGCCTCTCGTACCTGCCCGAGGCGCTGTCTCCGACGGGCAAGCCGCAGCTGCTGCTCGCGAACGAGGGCAAGCCGCGCCGGCTCTCGCTGCTCGACGACGGCGGTGGCGGCAAGCCCCTCGAGGTGAAGCTCGAGCGCGAGGTCTTCGCGGTGTGCCGTGACTTCTCGGCCGTGGCCGTCGACCCGCGCACCGGCAATGTCTTCTTGTCGAGCGACGAGTCGGCGACGGTGGCGCAGGTGAAGCTCGTGCGTGACGGAGACGTCGTGCGCGGCCAGCTCGTGCAGTCGTTTCCCCTGCGCACCGGCAAGGACAAGGCGCTCGAGCGGGTCGAAGGGCTCGCGTTCAACGACAAGGGCGACCTGTTCGTGTTGACCGAGAACGACGGAGACCTGCGCGCGCTGAGCCGCAAGTAGCTACAGCTACTGCACGGGCTCGAAGCCGGGCGCGACGATGGAGTTCACCAGGGCCTCCCAGTCGTCGTCGCAGTCGAGCTCAGACCCCGACGCACCACACACCGCGGCGACCCGTACGGTGAACGTCGGCGTGCGCTGATCCCACAGGTGCCACGAGATCTGCCTGGGCACCGTGCCGTCGAGCACGTTCGCCGCGCGCTCCGCCCTGCCCTCCCGAAGGCTTGGCTCGTCATCGCCCGGCCAGGTGAGCCGGCCCTTCGCCTGCAGCGCGACCTCGGCGGTGGCGAGCAGAAAGGCCCGCGCGTCGAGCGACGGCGTGCGCCGCTTCACCTCGAAGAGAATGGTGGGGTTCAGGCCCCGGCGAGCCTTGAAGCGCTGCACGCTCGTGACACGGCGCGAGACCGACGGGTCGACACGCTCCCAGCGCTGGGGAACGCGCGCGTAGAACGAGAGCACGCCGAGCAGGCTTCGCGCGGCGATGAAGGCCCACTCGGGGTGATCGCGCCAGGCCTCGAGCAGCTCCTTCGTGTGCGCCTCGAGCCGGTCCCACCTCGCTGATTCGCCGTCTTCTCCGTCGAGCACCCACGCGGGGCGCTCGGGAGTCGGCACCGCCACCACCAGCTGCTCGTCGTCACGGCTCTGAATCGAGACCGAGTAGCCGGTGCCGTCTTTTCGCGTCGCGACGATGGTGCCCTGCTTCACGTCGCTCGCTTCGATGGTGAGGCCCATTCGGCCCAGCGAGAGCACGGTCGCGTCGAACACCTCGTCGAAGGGCGCCTGATGCCGGCGGGTGGCGTACGCCTCGAGCTGCGACTGACCGAGCGGGCGCGGGCCCGAGACACACCCGCTCCACACCACGAGCAGCGCGAGGCCCAGGCGCATCACCACACCTCCGTTCACGTCATCGCGTCGATGATGGCCCTGGTGAACTCGGCCGTGTTCGCGGTGCCGCCGAGGTCGCGCGTCTTCACCCGCCCCTCGCGGAACACCGTGTCGAGCGCCTTCTCGACGCGCCGCGCTTCGGTGGTCAGGTTCAGGTAGTCGAGCAGCATCACCGCCGAGAGCAGCAGCGCGGTCGGGTTGGCCAGCCCCTTGCCCGCGATGTCGGGCGCCGTGCCGTGCACCGCTTCGAAGACCGCCGTCGACGCGCCGATGTTCGCGCCCGGCACCACACCGAGCCCACCGACGAGCCCCGCGCACAGGTCCGAGACGATGTCGCCGTAGAGGTTCTCCATCACCAGCACGTCGTACTTCTCGGGGTTGCGCACCAGCTGCATGCACAGGTTGTCGACGATGACCTCTTCGGCCTGAATCTCGGGGAAGTCGCGCGCCTGCTTGCGGAAGCAATCGAGGAAGAGGCCGTCGCTCAGCTTCATGATGTTGGCCTTGTGCACTGCCGAGACCTTCTTGCGGCCGTGCTTCTTCGCGTACTCGAAGGCGAAGCGGCAGATGCGGCTCGAGGCCTTCTCGGTGATGATCTTGAGCGACTCGACGACGCCCGGCACCACGATGTGCTCGAGCCCGGCATAGAGGTCTTCGGTGTTCTCCCGCACGACGACGAGGTCGACGTTCTCGTAGCGCGTCTTCACGCCGGGCACCGACTTCACCGGCCGCAGCGACGCGTAGAGGTCGAGGCGTTTGCGCAGGCCGACGTTCGCCGACTGCTGGCCGCTGCCGATGCCCGTCGCCGTTGGTCCCTTGAGCCCGAGGCCGCTCTTGAGCACCTGGTCGACGGTCGCGTCCGGAAGGTTGGTGCCGAAGCGGGCCGAGGCTTCACCACCGGCGTCGGCGTACTCGTACGAGAGCGGAGCCTTCGCCGCCTCGAGGATCTTCCGCGTCGCGTCCATCACCTCTGGACCAATGCCATCACCGTTGATCATCGTGACTGTTCGGGTCGTCATGGCCCCAGTCAAAGCAGAGTGCCGCGCGGCTTTCTGCCCAATTCCGGAGGGTGACGGCTGGGGTGGCGTCGACTCCATGGCGGAAGGGGCGCGGGCTCCTCTACGCTGGCGGTCCCCGTGGAGATCGAGCGAATTCAGAAGAAGGTCGAAGCCGGCGAGAAGCTCGAGGACTCGGAGTTCGAGGCGCTCAAGCACGCCGCCAGCCAGCAGGGCAGCCCACAGCTGCGCACCGCCGTCGCGCAGGCGCTGCTGAACGCCGACGCCGTCATCGAAGCCCTGCAGCTGCTCGAGACCCTCAAGCGCGACTTCCCGACGAACATGCACGTGCACCTGGCCATCGGGCGCGCCGCCAGCAGTCAGGAGAAGTGGAGCGACGCCGAAGCCGCGCTGCTCGAAGGCCTGCGCCTGCAGCCCGACGACCCCGAGATTCTCACCGCGCTCGCCGTGGTGGCGCTGCGACGTGGCGAACGTTCACGGGCGCGCGCGCTGGTCGATGACGTGTTGTCGCGAGACCCGTTTCACGCCGAGGCGCAGCTGCTCGCGGGTGAGCTTCGACAGACGGCGACGGTCTCGGAGTTCAAGGCCTCGAAGGACGACTTCGTGCACGCGCTGCTCGATCAGCTCAAGCGCCAGTCGACGCCGCACCTCGTGCAGAAGGGGCAGCTGCTGGTTCGGCTCTCTCGCAAGGGCATCGCGAAGCTCGATCTCGACGCGCTCTACGAGGACTTCAACGACTCGGGCCGCTCCCTCGACGAGGGCGTGACGTCGGTGGGCAAGGAGATCGCCGAGAAGGCGCTCGCGCTGCCCGGTGGCCGGCTGCAGTTCCTCGCGCGCGTGCTGCCGGTGCTGCGCGACTCCTCGTTCCTCGAGCGCTCCGAGGGCGCGGTTCGCCGCGAAGGGCCTGCCGGGTTGTGGATCTTCTACGCCGTCGAAGACCCCGAGTCGGTGCTCTACGTGCCGCAGGGCCTGCTCGACGCGCACCGCATGGGTGTCGATCAGCTCGACAGCGTGGCGTGGAAGAACCTGGACGCGCGGCCGGCCGAGGTG
>JAEUJR010000330.1 GCA_016793585.1 Archangium sp. | reverse complement strand
GTGGCTCCGCTTCGGCTGGTGGCTCCGCTTCGGCTGGTGGCTCCGCTTCGGCTGGTGGTTCCGCTTCCGCTGGGGGTTCCGCTTCCGCTGGTGGTTCCGCTTCCGCTGGCGGTTCCGCTTCGGCTGGTGGCTCCGCTTCGGCTGGTGGCTCCGCTTCAGCTGGAGGTTCCGCGTCAGCTGGTGGTTCGGCTTCGGCTGGTGGCTCCGCTTCAGCGGGAGGATCCGCGTCGGCGGGAGGCTCCGCAGGTGGCGGTCCACTCACGCTCCCCGATGGCGGAGTGGGCAGCACGTTCGTGGCCGAGCTGAAGGGAACCAGCGAGGTGCCTCCGAACGGCTCCACCGCGACCGGCTTCGCGACCGTCGTCGTCGACCCGTCGAACACGCTCATCGTCTACCGAGTCACGCATTCGCTCGCGGCGCCGACGGGCGCACACCTTCACCTGGGCATCGCAACCGAAGTGGGTCCGGTCTCCATCGCATTCCCCAGCGCGGCCTCGCCCATCACCGGCACGGCGACCACCACCGTCGCGCAAGCCAACGCGATTCGGAGCGGGCGCATGTACGTCAACGTTCACACCAGCGCGTTCGCGGGCGGAGAGATTCGCGGGCCGCTCTTGCGCGTGGGCGAGCGGGCGCTGACGGCGACCATGACGGGAGCGCAGGTCGTGCCGCCCGTCACCACGCAGGCGTACGGCGGCCTGCAATACATGCTGAACGTTGACGCTGGCGTTCTGCGTTGCGCCGGCTTCTACGCGGGCATGGTCCTCACGAGCGCCACGCTCTACGCGGGAGACGGCGGTGTGAACGGCAGTGCGTTGGCACCCATCGACCCCATGGCGATGTCCGACGGCGGCTTCCTGTTCATGGACGACAATATCGTTCAACCGCCGCTCATCGATCTGATGCTCTCGGGGCGTACGTACGGCATCGTGCGCTCGTCAGCGTTCCCCATGGGTGAGATTCGCGGTCAGGTGCAACCGCTGCCCTGAAAGGACGTGATGCTCGCGTGGGCATTGACGGTCGCGTTGTCGGCGAGCCCTGAGGCGCAGGCAGAGCGAACCGTTCGGGCGTGGGTGAACCTGGTGCCGGCTGCGATGGGCTTCACGTGGACTCCGCCGCGCCCGGGCGTCGGCCTCGGAGCCAACGTCGATCTCTCGAAGTACGTCGGCATCAGCTTCGAGGCCGCGCGAGCGCCGGCATCGTCGGCTGGGGAGCTGTGGGCACGACGCTCAGGCCCTTCGCGAACGGCTTCTTCCTGCTGCCAAAGCTGAGCTTCCGCGCGCAGTGGATGGAGGGGCTGCTGAACAGTGAGCGCTTCGACGACAACTGCACCCCGATTCCCTTCCCCAACGGTTTCGACTGGGACCTCGGCGGGGGGCTCTCGGTGGGCTTCGACTTCCTCGTCTGGAATCGGCTCTACCTCGGGCTGGCGGCGGGCGCGGGCGCGGCTGCGTGTTTCAACTGTGCACCCGAGCGCGGGCCGACGCCTCGGGAGTTCAGGGTTCGGCCGCAGCTCGACCTGAGCGTGCGTGTGGGCGCCGCTTTCTGAATGTTCACCAGTACCGGCGGCGCACGCACGGCCGCTTTCTCGCCGACGAGCAGCCCTGCTGAACCGTGCCCCGCTGCGGCAGC
Organism: Archangium sp.; assembly: GCA_016793585.1. Next base: position 4,291 of record JAEUJR010000330.1, on the reverse strand, counting down.
GTCTTGACGATGGTGATGCGGTGGCAGGCGCGGGTCAGCGCGGTCGACGCCGGCACGCCCTTCAGCAGCGCTGGCACTTCACGCTCCATCAACGGCCACACCGCAGCGAACGTCGAGCTCGCGGTCAGCAAGGCGACGAGCAGGGCCATCATCGCACGGCCTCCTCCGACACCGAGTTGCCGCGAATGAAGACGATCTGCTTCTGCCGCAGGCGCTGCACGGCGGCCATGCGCTCGCCGTCGAAGAGCGTACGAATCGACGTGTAGTGGTTGCGCTCGGTGCCCACGTCGGGGTCGTCGTCGTTGCGCAGCGACAGCGTCAGGGCGCCCAGCTCCTGGGCGAGCACGAGAATCTCGGCCTCTTCGGGAATCACCAGCAGCGACACGTTCGCGTAGTCGCGCTGGCCCTCGGGCACGAGGTTCACGTTCGTGGTGCCGGTGATCTTCCCCGTCGCGAGCACCACCACGTTCTGCATGAGGGTGACGGCCACCTGCTCGCCGCTGCCCGGGTCCTTGAAGGTGCCGATGATGTCGACGTGATCATTCGGCCGCACCCAGCCGCCGACCGACTGCGCGCCCTTGGTCTCGATGGTGATGGCGCGCGCCTTCTTCTGCACCTTCGTCGACAGGCGCTCGGCGGCCCTGGTCGTCTCGAACTGGCTCCACAACAGCGGGTCGCCGGCCTGCACGGGCACGAGCACCTTCTGGTTCACGATGTACGACGCCGAGTCTGGCTTCACGACCGACGAGGTCACGAACTGCTCGGGAATCGAGCGCTGGCTCACCATCTCCATCGTCACCACCGTGCCCTCGCTCAAGTCGGTACTGGCGACGACGACGGGCACCAGGTTCCACCCGCGGCGAACGTCCAGCTCCTTCTTCTTCACGGCCGAGAAGGCGATGACGCCGGCAACGAGCCCGAGCGCGAGGGCGACGAAGAGCGGGGCTTTTCCTTTGATCATGGTGGGCTCCGAAAGTGGGTCTTCAGAGAGGAGCCACCGAGAGGAAATCCGTTAACCAGCCCCCTGACCCAATGGGATTCGGGCGGTTGCACGAATTGCCATGGCTGCCCGTGGGCGCTAGTGCCCGGCGCCGTGTCGCTGCCCGCCCGTCTCACGTTCGCCATCTCGCTGGCCCTGGTCGGCTGCAGCCCCGCCGGCGGCGTGCTGGCCGACTCCGACGCCGGGCCGACGACGACGCAAGACGCGGGTCAGCAACCGCTGCTCGAGCTGGGCACCGGCACCCAGTCGTTCACGCCGCTCACCAGCGGGCAGATGGTGACCATCATCGCGGGGCCGCAGGGGGGCTTTCACGTCTGGGCCGCCGTGCGCACCCGCGCGCCGCTCGACCCGATGCTCATCAAGCTGACCGTGAAGGTGAAGCTCGCGGGCGCCGAGCTGTCGTCGACCGACTACAAGGTGAACCTGGTGAAGAACGGCGCGTACTCCGAATGGTACGCGATGACCGCGCTCATTCCCGACCCGGCCGAGGTGCGAGGCAAGAGCACCGTCATCGAGCTGGTCGCCACCGACGCCGCGGGCCGCACCGCGAGCGACTCCCGAACCGTCATTCCTGCAGGACCGTGAAGAAGAGAGCCACATGAAGATCGCCGCCCCCACCCTGCTCACCCTTCTGCTCGCCATCGCCGGCTGCGGAGGCACCCGCCCACCGTGCAGCGCCTCGTCGTGTGAAGGCTGCTGTGACGCGACGGGAGTCTGCCGGGTCGGAACGGCGAACGAGGCCTGCGGCGCGAAGGGCGCGACGTGCGCGGTCTGCACCTCGGCGTGCATGGCCGGGGTCTGCGCGGGCGCGGGCATGGACGCGGGCTCGACGATGGACGCGGGCTCGACCTGCCAGCCGTCGACCGACGCGCCGACGGGCCGCAGCGATCTCGGCGGGGTGTTCGACCCGCTGTCTGGCGAGCTGGTGGTGTTCGGCGGAGACCCCGGCGTGGCGGTGAACTGCCAGTCGATGCCGGCCTTCTCGGAAGAGACGTGGTTCTACGACCCGGCCTGCAACACGTGGCGGCTCTCGACCGAGCAGGGCCCCTCACCGCGCAACCGCCACGCGACGGCGTACGACAGCATGCGCCGGCGCATGATCGTCTTCGGCGGCCGTTGGCGCATGGGCACGACGGGCAACTACACGACGTACAACGACACCCACGCGTTGCAGCTGGGCCTCGCGGGCGCTCCCGGTCACGCGTGGCAGGAGCTGCAGACGAGCGGCCCCCGCCCGCCCCCGCTCTCGAACTCGGCGGCGGTCTACGACCCGATGGGCGATCGGTTCATCATCTTCGGCGGCAACATGAGCGACAACGGCGGCACCTTCGCCCCCAACGGCAAGGTGTACGCGCTCACCTTCTCGAACAACACGTGGAGTGAAGTGGTGCCGACGGCGGGCACGATTCCCGCGCGGCTCTTCCACGCGATGGCGCTCGACGCGAAGCGCAACCGGCTCGTCGTCTTCGGTGGTGGCGACCAGAACGCCTTCCTCGGGCCGTTCTTCAACGACGTGTACACCTTCGATCTCGCGACCCGCGTGTGGGCGCCGCTGACGCTGACGGGCACACCACCGGTGGCGCGCATTCGCCCGTCGATGGTGGCCGATGGAGAGCGCGATCGCCTGCTCGTCTTCGGCGGCCATGACGATGGCGCGCTGGGCGAGACGAACGACCTCTGGTCCATCGATCTCGCAGCGAACCGCTGGCAGCGGCTGCGCACCGGAGACACCCTGCTGACCGCGGGCGCCGGCTTCTGCGACTTCCCCTCGAACTTCACGACGGCCGATCTCATGTCTCCCGAGCGCCGCGAAGGCGTGGTGCTGGTGCCTGCCGGCGCGGGCAGCTTCTTGATGTTCGGTGGCCGCTCCGACTGCGGCACCGTCAACGACGTGTGGAAGCTGAACGCAGCGATGGGCACCTGGGAGACGCTGAAGCCCGCGTTCTCGGGGCTGTCGTGTCAGCGCAGCGGGAAGACGAACTGCACCAAGCTCTGCTTCTGATCAGAGCTTCCTCCGCTTCCAGACGACGCTCTCGCACCGGCCCTCGATGCAGTTGGGGTAGCTGTACGGCAGGGACGGGCACGAGGCGCAGCGCGCGTTGGTGGGCACCGTGGCTGGCGCTGGCGCCGAGCGTGGGCGCGCCATCATCACCGGGCAACAGCACGAGTCCTTCGTGCACTTCGTCTTCGGCGGCGCGGCCTCTTCGACCAGCACGCAGTCGGCCGCGACGCGACACTCGGCGTCTTTGCGAACAGCCTCGCACTGCCGCTCCACACACGCCGCGACGTACTGGGTGACGTCGGCCGCCGCGCACTCGGTGGTGCAGGTCGGAGGAGCGCAGTTCATCGTCTTGCACGCCGCCTGCTCGTCCTTGCCCTTCGGAATCGCGCGCACCTTCGGGCAGCACGCGCCGCAGCAGCCGGCGAACGTCGTCAGCTGGCACTGGTCGTCGCGTTTGCACTCGGGCGGCGGCGGAATGTCGACGAGCACCAGCGTCGTCATCAGAGCGAGCAGCGGCATGTGATCTCTCCTGCGCCGAAACGGCAGGCCTTTAGAAGAGCTCGATCGACCCGGCGCTGGCCAGCACGTGCTCGCTGACGAGGGAGTCTTTGCGCGCCTCGAACTCGCTGAACGCGGCGCCCTGCCCGGCCTGCGCGCGTACGAAGGCCTCGTGCATCGCGCTCAAGAGCTGACTCAGCCGATCGGTGCTCTGCAGCTCGGCCATCGCGGCGTTCATCTCGCCCGTCAGCGTCTCACCGTCGCGGCGCGCCGACTCGAGCTTCCCACGGGCCAGCCGCTCGCTCTCGCTGAGCTGCTGCTTCAGCTCGGTGACGCGCACGCTGAGCGACGACATCTCGGCGTCGAGCTGCTCCTTGACGTGCTGGCTGCTGGCAGACAGCTGGGGCAACAGCCTCGCCAGCTTCTGCGTGAGCGTGGTGGTGCTCGCGCTCGCGGCGGTGACCTGCTGGGCGAGATCGAACAACGCGCCGGCGATCGACAGAAAGCCCGAGCCGGCTTCGCCCAGCCGCGCGGCCTCGAGGCGGGCGTTGAAGGTGGCCAGGCGGCTCGAGGTGGCGAAGTGGCTGATGGTGGCCGACAGCTGGCCGAGCTGCGTCACCGTGCCTGCGGCTTCACCCACGAGGTAGTGGTGGTTGTGCTGCTCCGACACGAGGTTCGTGCGCAGCTCACTGAGCGAGCCGAACAGCGACGAGAGCGCGGTCGACAGCGAGGCCTCCTGGCTCTGACTGAAGACCTCTGCCAGCTCGCCGACCGCGCCGGTCTGGCGGCGG
>JAEUJR010000292.1 GCA_016793585.1 Archangium sp. | reverse complement strand
GCACGCCCGTCGAGAACCAGCTGTGGCTCAACGCGGGTGCTGGCGTCACGCTGTTCGACCGCGTGCGCGTCTTCGCGAACGTGCCGGTGGCCATCGCGCAGAGCGGCGCGCCGTCGAACTTCGGCGGGCAGCCGCTGATGGCCGGGAGCGCCGGTCTGGGCGACCTCGCGTTCGGCGCCGACGTGCGCCTGCTCGGCGAGTACGGCAAGCCCTTCACCCTCGCGGTGGGGGCCACCATGACGGCGCCCACGGGCGCCTCGGCGCAGATGCTGGGTGACGGCGTGGCGTCGGTGCAGCCCCGCGTGCTGGCGGCTGGCCAGTTCAGCTCGTTCGTGTGGGCGGCCCAGGCGGGCTTCAACGTTCGGGGCGGCAGCATCGGCAGCATCAACTTCGGGCACGAGGCGCGCTTCGCCGCGAGCGCCGGCATGAAGCTGCTCGACGGCCGCCTGCTGGTGGGGCCCGAGTTCTTCGCGGTCGCGCCCGTCACCTCGACTGGCACCTCGCGCAGCTTCGGGCTCGAGGGTGACCTGGGCGCGCACTTCAACATCACCCCGCAGTGGCGCGTCGGCGCAGGTGTCGGCACGGGCCTCGTCAACGCGGCAGGTGTGCCCGACGTGCGGGCGCTGGCCTCGGTCGACTGGGTGATGGGCTGGGCGCCGCCCGACGCCGACGGTGACGGAGTGGCCGACGCGAACGACCGCTGCCCCAACGAGCGTGGCATGGCCGCCCGTGGTGGCTGCGCCGCGCCAGCCGACGAAGATGGTGATGGCGTGCCCAACACGCAAGACCTGTGTCCCGCTGAGGCCGTGTCGGCGTCGGCAGACCCGAAGCGGCCCGGCTGCTCGCTCCCGCCCGACGCTGATGGCGACGGCGTGCCCGACTCGGAAGACGTGTGTCGTACGCAGGCGCCCGTGGGCCCGATGAACCCGAAGCGGCCAGGCTGCTCAGACGGCGACGCCGACGGTGACGGCGTGCTCGAGTCGCGCGACGAGTGCCCGGCCCAGGCGAGCGGCCTGCAACCAGACCCGGCGCGCCCCGGCTGCCCTGCTCCTGATGCCGATGGAGACGGCATCGTCGACGCGGTCGACCACTGCCCGGGCGAGGTCGGGGTGCCCGCGAGCGAGAGCGACAAGAACGGCTGCCCCGGCTTGCTGCGCCTCGAAGACGACAAGCTGCTCACCAACAGCCCCGTCTACTTCACGCCTGGCACCGCGACGCTGCTGCCGAAGAGCTTCCCCGTGCTCGAGTCGGTGAAGAGCGCGCTCCTCGCCATGCCGTCGGCGAAGGCCGTCGTCGAGGGCCACACCGATGCGCAGGGCAAGGTGGCGTCGAACCAGACGCTGTCGCAGCAGCGCGCCGAGGCGGTGCGAGCGTGGCTCATCGAGCACGGCATCGAGGCAGGGCGGCTGGAGGCGCGCGGCTTCGGCATGTCTCGGCTCATCGTCATCGACGAGAAGACCGAGGCCGACCGGCAGACCAACCGGCGCGTCGAGTTCCGGCTCGTGAAGTGAGCGCGAAGCGGCGCGACCCTGGGCTCAGGCCTCGTGCCAACGTCCAGGGGCCGCGACGTTCAATGGCAAAGCCGTCATGGCGGCGCGGGTCGAGAGCTTGGTGCACGGCTGATCAACTCGCGGCGCGCTCCCACAAATCGTGCAGCCGCTCGAAGTGCATCAGCTGACCCGCGATGACGAACCCGAGCTTCTGCATCACCCGCCGTGACCGCGCGTTCTCGGGCACGACAGGCGCCTCGAGGAGCCGACCGTGTGCGGTCTCGAGCAACGCGCGGGCGGCCTCGGTCGCGTAGCCATGGCCCCAGGCCGTCGAGCAGAAGTGGTAGCCGAGCTCGAGCACGCCGGCTCGCCGCGGTGACTGGCGAAGAAACGCGTTGCCGAGAAATTCGCCGTCTCGTCGCACGGCCCACCACGTCGGCTGCGTGATGATCCGCTCCAGCATCTCGCGCGATTGCCCGAGGGACGTGTTCGCGCCCCACCAGATGGTCTTCGGGTCGCTCCACAGACGATGAAAGTCGTCGAGCTCGTCGACGGTCCACGGCGTCAGCACGAGGCGTTCGGTGACGAGCTTCACGCGAGCGACACCTCGAAGCCGGTGCGCCCCTTCGGCCACTCGGTGCGCGGCGCAGACGCGGGCGTGACGGCGTACAGCAGGAAGTCGAGGTTCTGCACCATGAAGCCCTTCACGGCGGGCCACAGCGGGTCTCCTTCACCGAGGTCGAACGAGAAGAAGTGCAGCCCGGTGCCGTGCAGCCGGCGGTAGGCCTCGTCGAGCAGCGCGCGAAAGACCCTCGCGTCGTCGCGCTTCACCGACACGTTGCAGAGGTAGGCGTAGCGAAACTCGTGACCGGGCTCGGGCAGCTTCGGCCAGCGCAGCACCGTCGCCGCCGCGTTGTAGCCACGCTTCACCCAGCGCATCGAGCCGTTGTACGCGCGCACCTCGAAGCGCTTCACCGGCGTCGGGTTCCAGAGGGAGGCCACGCCCACGATGGCGCCGCCCGTGTCTCTCGCGACCATCACGTCGTTCAGCGAGAAGCCGGGCCAGTGCGCGAGGCGATGCTGCAGCTCACCGTCGTCGAAGCGATAGCCGAACGGGCGTCGCTGGTGGTCTTCGTGGAGCAGCGCGGTGATGGCGGGCAGGTCGGCCTCGGTCGCGCTCGTCACCGGCACGTTCGTCGTGCGCTTCGGCCTCCACGTCAGCTGCACCGAGACGGTCGTGAACGGGCGGAGCAACTCGTAGTGCGGCTGCTTCGTGCGGCCCTTGCGCTTCTTCGTCAGCGCGTTGATGGCGGCGCGGTTCGAGGCGAGCAACGACGTGTAGTACTGCGAACAGCCCGTGCGCTCGCACAGCGCCTCGAAGTACTCGCCGAAGAAGCGGGGAAACGCGCGCGAGCGGTCGAAGCGAATGCGCAGGTCTCCGAGGTAGCCGACCTTCTGCACCCGGCCGTCGAGCCAG
>JAEUJR010000260.1 GCA_016793585.1 Archangium sp. | reverse complement strand
AGTCGTCGCTTCACGCTTCACCACGCCAGCGGGTCGCGTTCCTCCTTCATTGGCGGAGCCGGCCCGCTTCGTGTTTTTCCACGCTGAGGGCCGCATGAAGTTCGTCGACGAAGTTCGAATCAAGGTGAAGGCCGGAGACGGCGGTAACGGCGCCGTCGCGTTTCGTCGCGAGAAGTACGTCGACAAGGGCGGCCCCTCGGGCGGCGATGGCGGCAACGGCGGCTCGATCATCTTCAAGGCCACCGAGCAGCTCACGACGCTGCTCGATTTTCGCTACCAGCAGCAGTACCGCGCCCGAAACGGCCAGCACGGCATGGGCAGCGACATGAACGGCGCCGGGTCAGAAGACATGATCCTCGAGACGCCGGTCGGCACCGTCGTGCGCGACACCAACACCGGCGACGAGCTGGTCGACCTGTCGGTCGCGGGCCAGACCTTCGTGGTCGCGCGAGGCGGCCGTGGCGGGCTGGGCAACATCAACTTCGCCACCTCGACGCGCCAGACGCCGCGCTTCGCGCAAGACGGCACCCTGGGCGAAGAGAAGGAGCTGACGCTCGAGCTCAAGCTGCTCGCCGACGTCGGCATCGTGGGCTTCCCCAACGCGGGCAAGTCGACGCTCATCAGCCGCGTCTCGCGCGCGAAGCCCAAAGTGGCCGACTACCCGTTCACCACGCTCGTGCCGAACCTCGGCGTGGTGCCGTACAAGGACAAGAAGTCGTTCGTGATGGCCGACATCCCCGGGCTCATCGAGGGCGCGAGCGAAGGCGCCGGCCTCGGCCACCAGTTCCTCCGTCACGTCGAGCGCTGCCGCGTGCTGGTGCACCTGGTCGACCTCTCGTCGGTCATCGAAGAGCGAGACCCGATGAAGGACTTCGACGCCATCAACGCCGAGCTCAAGAAGTACTCGGCCACGCTCGCCGGCAAGCCGATGATCGTCGTGGCCAACAAGCTCGATCTGCCGCACGCGCGAGAGGCGCTGCCGAAATTTCTCGCGGCGATGCAGAAGCGCCGCATCTCGGTGCTCGAGCTCTCGGGCGCGACTGGCGAAGGGCTCGACGCGCTGCTCGATGCGTGTGCGCGCGTGCTCTTCTCGCAAGCGTCGCTGAAGACCCGCGCGAAGCAGGCCGATGCCCTGCGCGACGTGGTGACGGCCGAGACGGCGTTCCGCGCGCCCAGGGCCGAGAAGGCGCAGGTGAAGAAGAAGCCCGCCCCCGCGAAGAAGGCGGCGCCGAGGAAGAAGGCCGTCGCGAAGAAGCCGACGAAAGCGAAGGCGAGGGCGCGCGCGTGAGCGGCGGAGGCCCGAAGTACGAAGTGCACGAAGGGGCGCCGTTGCCAGACGATCTGCTGCTGGCTCCGCGCAAGGAGCGCATCGAGCAGGTCATCGCCAATCGCACGCGCAACCTCGTCGTGGTGCTCGATCGCCTCGAAGACGCGTTCAACATGGCGGCGGTGCTGCGCACCTGCGAGGCCATGGGCGTTCAGGAGATTCACGTCGTTCGGAACAAGAAGGTGGCCTGGTCTCCGAACTCGAAGGTGACGCAGGGGTGCGACAAGTGGCTCGACATCGTCTCGTACGAAGACTTCGCCGCCTGTCACCGCGCGCTCAAAGACCGTGGCTTCTCGATTCAGGTCTCGGCCATTCGTGACGGCGCGAAGAGCCTCTTCGAGCTGAAGTTCGATCAGAAGGTCGCGATGGTGTTCGGCAACGAGCGCACGGGCGTGAGCGACGAAGTGCTCGATCTCGCCGATGGCGTGTTCTGGCTGCCGATGTTCGGCTTCACGCAGAGCCTCAACATCTCGGCGGCGGCGAGCGCGTGCATCACCCGCGCGGTGGCCTGGCGCATCGAGCACCTCGGCAAGCAGGGCGATCTGAGCGAGGCTGAGACCGGCGTGTTGCGCGACCGCTTCAAGCTGTTGTCGGTGAAGCAGCGCGGCCGCCTGTACGGCACGCAGGTGAAGAGGGGCTGAGCGGGCGCGTCGAAACGCACGACAGCCGTTTCCTTCGGAAATAAGAGGGTTTCCACATGCTCGCCCACGCGTTTCTGGCCTTGTTCATCACCCAGGTTCCTGAAGGCAACCCGATCGCGATGAGCGCGAAGAAGGCGACGGCTGCGCGTGATGCCGGCGTCGTCGCGAAGGCTCCGAAGGCCGATGCGGGAGTTCAGCTCGTCGACGCGGGCGTTGCGGCCGTCGTGGTCGATGCGGGCGTGCCCAGGCCGGCGATGGCTCCTGCGGTGAAGACGCTCGTCGACCGCATGCAGGCCTTCTACGAGACGACGCATGACTTCAGCGCCGACTTCCGCCAGGACTATTTCTACAAACTCGGCAAGCGCACGCAGACCTCGACTGGCACCGTCATCTTCATGAAGCCGGGCCTGATGCGGTGGGACTACGCGAAGCCTTCGGTGAAGACGTTCGTGCTCGCCGGCGTGAAGGTCTACATGCACGACCCTGAGGCGAAGCTGCTGACGGTCGCGAGCATCGGCACCAGCAAGCTCTCGGCGTCGGTCACGTTCCTCTTCGGTCAGGGCAAGCTCGCCGACGAGTTCACGATCACCCAGAAGGACTGCGCGAAGTGCACGGGCACGCTGCTGCAGCTCGACCCGCTGGTGCCCGACGCGCGCTTCACCCGCATTCTGCTCGAGGTCGATCCGAAGACGGCGCAGGTGCTCAAGAGTACCGTCATCGACCCCGACGGCAGTGAGAACGCGATCTCGTTCTTGAACCTGAAGACGAACACCGCTCCGGCCTTCGATGGTGGCGCCGGCAGCGTGGACCCGCGCTTCAAGCTGACGCCGCCGCCCGACACCCAGGTGCAGGACTTCACGATGGGTGTGGGCGCACAGCCGAAGCCGTGATGCACAGTCGTCATCGATGCAGGTGGGCGAGCGCGAGTTCCTGAAAGCGCGCGAGGCTAATTCCCTCTCGTTGCGCGCCGGCGAGCGGGTGGTCGGTGGGCTCGAGCTCAATCACTGGCCGTCGTGGCGGGGGTCGGACGTGAACGCGCACCTTCAGTTGAACGGTGTCGGGCCACTGCGGCAACGCTGACGCGAACCAACCGAAGTACGGGCCGTCGAGGAAGCGCCGAGGCTCGGACAGGTGGTGCACGTACTCCGCGTAGCTCTGCTGGCTGAGCGTGACCCAGACGCCGTACACGAGCGGTCCGGGGCCTCCGATGATTGGGATCTCGAGGCAGCTGCGAATGAAGCGGTGCTCTCCGAACTCGCAGCGGTCATCGGTGAACTTCGCCTGTGAGAGGTCTTCACTGCTCAGCGCCGGCGTGTCGGTCGCGAAATCGAGTGGCAGTCCTTGGTGGACCTCGCCGCAGTCGCTGCAGGTAAACCTGTCTTGCTCCGTGTCGAGTTGCTTCCACTCGTTGTGCGCTCGAATCTCGTCGTAGCAACCCGCGCAGGCCAACCGAATGTGGGCGAAGCCCTCGCTGGTGTCATGCCATTCACGCTCGGCCTGGAGGACTTCGTCGCAGCGAGCACACCACGCATCGGGGCGCGCAACGCCATCGGCATCCTCGGCCGTGAAGAAGCCGGCGCCCACCGCTCCTGCGAGATGGCCGCAAATGAAGGTGGCCTCGCTCGTGCCGTGTCGCTCGCAGGAGACAGTTCGTTCCGGGTCACCCATCGATTCGACGATAACGAATGCCGCTTCGTTTGAGGCGACGCGCGAATCGCGAGAGTGGTGGGCTATGTCGTCGGCCATGGTCCTTCGAGTGATGGCGGTGCTGGGCTTCGTCACGTTCTCCGCGTGCACGTGCGGGCCGAACGGCGTCGTCGTGATGGAGCCTCGCCGTGACGCGGGCTCCGGGACTGGAGGAGGAACGGCGACCGCTGGTGGAACTGCGACAGCTGGTGGAACTGCGACAGCTGGTGGAACTGCGACGGCAGGCGGAACTGCGACGGCTGGCGGAACTGCGTCGGCTGGCGGAACTGCGTCGGCTGGCGGAACTGCGACGGCTGGCGGAACTGCGTCGGCTGGCGGAACTGCGACGGCTGGTGGAACTGCGTCGGCCGGTGGAACGGCGACCGCTGGCGGAACTGCGACGGCTGGTGGAACTGCGTCGGCCGGTGGAACTGCGTCGGCCGGTGGAACGGCGACCGCTGGCGGAACCGCGACGGCTGGCGGAACCGCGACGGCTGGCGGAACGGCCGTCGATGCCGGAGTCGTCACGGTCGTCTACGGCCACAGCGCTGACGTGCTGTACGCGCTCGACCCCATCACCAAAGCGGTGCGCCGCGTCGGCAGCTTCAGCTGCGCCTTCGACATCACCGATCTCGCCATCGACGGCGCGGGCAACGCCTTCATCGTTGGCTTCTCGGGCTTCTACCGATTGAACCTCGCGAACGCGTCGTGCACCGCCATCAACACGACGAACACCTACCCGAACTCGCTCTCGTTCGTTCCACGCGGCACGCTCGACCCGAACAACGAAGTGCTCGTCGCGTACAGCGGCCGCTTCTACTACCGCATCAACACCACCACCGGAGCCCTCACGCAGATCGGCAGTCTGCCCGTCGACTACGAGTCCTCCGGCGACATCGTCTCGGTGCAAGACGGCGGCACCTTCCTCACCGTGAAGAACATGGCGTCGAACCCCATGTGCGACGACTGCCTCGTGCAGGTGAACCCGGTGACGGGTGGCCTCATTCGCAACTACGGCCCGATTCCGTACACGAACGTCTACGGCATCGCGTTCTGGGGAGGCTCGGTCTACGGCTTCACGCAGGCGGGCCAGCTCTTCGAGATTGGGCCGAACGGCACGGGCATCATCACGCGGCCGATCGTCATTCCCAACCCGCCAGCAGGCCTCAGCTTCAACGGCGCAGGGTCGAGCACCTCGGTTCCCGTCGTCGCGATGGACGGCGGCGGCATCAGCATCGACTGACCGATGCGAACGATCCTCCTCGCAGCACTGTTCCTCCTCGGTTGTCCGCGCGCGAGTGGCCCGCCGGTGTTCGACACGCTCGTGGGCGTCGAAGCGCCGCTGATTCCTGGCCCCGGCCTTCGCGTCGCGATGCCTGGGCAGATCTTCGAGACGCCTGCCGAGATCCTCGTCGACGTCGCGGCCACCATGACGCTGGTGACGAAGGCGTGCATCGAGGCTCCGATGATCAGCAGCACCCGGGTGAAGGTCGTCGACCCGCTCGGCGGTGAGACGACGTACCCGGTCACGCGCCTCGTGGGGCTCACGGTCGCGGGCCGACGATTGACGCCGCTGGAGGCAGGCCTCGCAGATGGGCAGGGCTGCGTCGTGGTGCTTGGCACTGACGTGATGGCGGGCGCCGCGCTGCAGATCGACCCCGCGAAACGCGTCGTGCGCTTCGTTCCGACCAGCCCTCGCGCGGAGTGGATCGCCTCGGCCGAACGGCTCGGCGGTGAGGTGCAGGTGCTCGAGCTGACGAAAGATCCGCTCCATGACTGGCCATTGCTCGCGGCGCGGCTCACGCAGGGCCAGGCCACGTACACGGGGCCCTTTCTGCTCTCGACCCACGAACGTTCGAGTCGCGTCTTCGAGACGCCGCTGGCCTCGGCGGGCTTCTCGTCGACGGGTGCTCTGCTCCAGAAGCTCGAGCTCCCAAAGGACGTGGAGCTGCCGATGGATCTTTCGGCTTTTCAGGGCATCGCGATGGACAAGGTCGAATTCACGCCGGGCGTCGGCACCCAGAGCGTCACGTTCGCGGTGGCGAGCGGTGCCGCTCCGAACGGCGTGGCTGGCGTGCTCGCGGCCGACACCTGGGGCCGCTTCGAGGTGACCCTCGACGTGACGTCGGGCGTGTTGATGCTGCATCGGCCGCGCGTCTTGTCGGCAGGCGATCGGCATCGCTGCGCGCGAGGCCAGGAGGCTCCGACCGAAGACGCCTGCTTCCAACTCGAACAGGTTCGAGCGGGCCGCGGTGTGGCGGTGACGGCCACCATCTGGAGGCCATTGCCCGAAGGCGGGAGGCTGTACCTCGACTTCCCCGGCCTCTCGCCCGCGTGTCGCATCGGCTTCACCTTCGACTCCGGCGATCGCGGCCGCAACACGCAGCACGAAGTGCCCTGGTCACGCCTGTTCGAGACGATGAAGCCGTGCGCCGAGACGTTGGGCGCTGCGAAAGAGGTCTCGCTCGCGCTCTTCGAAGACACGCCCCTTCGCGAGTGCCCCGGCGTCTGCGCCTTCGCTCAAGATCTTCGGAGCGGTCGCGTGAGCTGCGAGTGCCAACCCGGCCCCCTCGGCCTCTCGCCTGAAGCCGAGAAGCTGTTGCTCGAGAAGCTCCGAACCCTGCTCAAGCCGAAGCCCCTGGAATCACAGCAAGAACCGGCAGATCCAGACCCATCAAAATAGGAGCGGGCGCTCGTTGCGCACCCATCTGTTGCCGGGTGTCTCCTTCCGGTAATTTGCTGCTCTCGTTGAAGTCCCCACTCCCAGCCACGAGGTCGCGCTGATGCCGTCGGTGAACTCCGTTCGTACCAATCAGGTCCAGTCGCAGCAGGTGCCGTCGAATCCGTCGAGCGTCGCGGTGAAGTCGGGTGATTCGTTGTCGAAGATTGCGTCGCGGCTCGGCGTGTCGACGCAGGCGCTCGTTCAGGCCAACGTGAGCAAGTACCCCACGCTCGCGACCAACCCCAACGCGATCAAGATTGGCTGGGAGCTGAACGTTCCGGGGGCGGCGCCGTCGCAGCCCACGGCTCCGACGCAGGCCACGCAGGCGACCCAGGCACCGCAGGGCTGGGGCCCGACGCCGGTTGGTGACAACACGGTTCGCCAGACGCAGCAGACCGGCCACGCGACGCGGCCCAACGACTTCGGCGCGAAGCTGGCAGCGGGCGGCGCGCAGTCGATCGAGATGCGCATGAAGGCGCACAGCGACGCGATCGACAAGACGGGCGTCGGCGTCTACTACGGCGATCACTCCTCGATGAAGCAGATGACGCAGAAGGAGCGCCAGGAGTGGGCCGCCGCGAACGCGAAGCCGGGCACCACGCCGAACGCCAACTTCAAGGAGTCGTCCTGCATCGGCTGGGCGATGGAGAACGTGGGCGCCGCCTACGCTGCGGCCGGCAAGACGGCCCGGTGGAACGAGATTCTCGGCATCGTCGCGGCGAAGGGCTCGAAGGGCACCGACCTCGCGAAGGAGCTGCAGAAGGACGGCTGGCAGGCGGTGTACTGGAACCCCGACGCCAAGAAGCCGGACGACGGCAACGCCGAGCACAGCTTCTCGGCGAGCCAGGTCGCCAAGGGCAAGCCGTATTACGGCATCAACATCGACGCGACGGTGCAGAACTACCGGCCGACGGCGGGCGGCGGAACGCAGCAGGATCTCTCGGGCATCGACAAGCTCTCGAAGGTTCCCTTCTTCTTCGGCCTCGCCAAGGGCGGCATGCACACGTTCGTCGGCCGCAACGGCAACGTGAACGAGTTCCACTGGAACCACATGCCCGACTCGAAGGGGGCGATCGAAGAGCGGCCGCTGAAGGACTGGGGCTGGAACTCGGGCGTCATCATGGTTCCGCCCGGCACCTGGCCGACGAACTGACTGTCTTGATGCGCTCGCTCGCCGCGGTCGACTTCGGCCGCCGTTCAGCGAGGTGACGAGTTCGGGCCTCGCGACCGCCTCACTCGCTGGGCTTGGTCACTCGACCCAGATCGCGTTGGCCATGACCCACGGGCGGTCAGCGCGAATGAAGTCGTTTCGTTTGCCGATGAACGGCCGCAGGTGCGTCGGCACGATGCGCACCTCGGCCCGGTAGGCGCCTGGCTGTGAGGGCGTGAAGCGCAGCGTCGGCTCTGTGGTCGACGCCACTTCGTCCCAGCCTCCTTCTTTCGCGCGGAACAGCTTGGTGGTGATCGTCGGCGCAGGCGCCGCTGGGTCGAGCTCGCTTACCCGCGGCGTCTTCACCTCGAGCACGGTGCCGGCGGCGAGGCTGGTGGTGTCGCCCATCTCCTTCGTGACCGCGCCCTCCGACGCGAAGAAGTCGAAGCCCTCGGGCGAACCGAGGAAGTCGAAGGTGCCGTACAGCCGCCGCGCGCGGAGTGCCTCTTTCAGCGACCGATCGTCGAACGAGCCATCAGCGTTGGGCCGCACGAGCAGGTGGTTGCCGAACATGATCATCATGCGGCGGTAGCTGTCGATGCGCTCTCCGTCCTGCAGCTTCTGGGGGAACGAGTTGCGGTGGCAGTCGGTGCCCATGGTGGTGACGCGTTTGGTGCCG
>JAEUJR010000255.1 GCA_016793585.1 Archangium sp. | reverse complement strand
CGACCGGTCGGATGAACTTCATCCGGAGCCTTCGACCCGTCGGATGAACTTCATCCGGAGCCTTCGACCCGGCGGATGAACTTCATCCGGAGCCTTCGACCCGTCAGATGAACTTCATCCGGAGCCTTCGACCCGTCGGATGAACTTCATCCGGAGCCTTCGACCCGTCGGATGAACTTCATCCGGGGCCTTCGCCCCGTCGGATGAGCTTCATCCGGGGCTCCAGTCTCCCGCGGCGTACGAACGGCGTCTCTTCAGGCGGACGCCACCCCGATGAGTGTCAGAACCGGGTGGCGAACTGCTCGAGCAGCGCCTTGAACACCTCAGGCTGCTCCAGGTTCGTCAAGTGTGCAGCCTCGGGAACGATCTCGAGTTGGGCGCCGCTGACGAGATCAGCCATCACCTTCGCCTTCTCGGGCGGCGTGATGCCATCGAGGGCTCCGACGATGACCAGGGTTGGTCCGGCGAAGCGCGCGAGCAGCGGCTTGGCGTCGACCCGCAGCGCCATGCCTCGTGACGCCGCCGCCACCGCCTCCGGCCTCTGTCGCAGCATCAGCGCTTCGACCCGCGAACGAACCGCTGGCGGCGCGGTGGGCGCGAGCAGCTTCGGCAACATGCCCGCCGTCAGCCCCGCGACGCCGTTCGCGAGCACGTCTTGCGCCACTGTCTCGCGCCGCGCTTTGCCCGCGTCGTCGTCGGCGAACGACTGCGTGTCGATCAACACCAGGCCGCGCACCCGGCCGGGGTCGAGCCTCGCCAGCGCGAGCGCCACGTAGCCCCCCATCGACACGCCACCCACCACCGCGCCCGGCAGCTTCAACGCGTCGAGCAGGGCCAACGCGTCTTCGGCCATCGCCTCCATCGTGGCGGGGCCGTCTCCGAGCGCGCTGCCCCCGAAGCCGCGGTGATCTGGCGAGATGACCCGAAAGCCCTTCGGCGGCGCCTCGAGCTGGGGCCAGAACGACTCCGACGAGAACGGAAAACCGTGGAGCAACAGCAGCGGCGTGCCCGACCCGCGATCTTCGTACGTGTACCGCCGACCGTTCAGCGAGAGCTCGTTCACCACCACTCCTTGTGCCGGAACCACAGCACCATGCCGACGGGAATCACGGCCATCGTCGTCAGCATCACGAAGAAGAACGGCGGCTGGCCCAACACGTCGAAGTTCTGCCCGAAGAAGCCGACCACGAACGACATCGGCAGGAAGATGCTCGCCAGAATCGTCAGCTGCTTGGTGATGTCGTTGGTGCGGTTGGCGACCACCGACAGCCACGCGTCCATCGCGTTGCCGAGCAGGTCGCGGTTGGTGTCGATCTGCTCGTAGATGCGAACGAGGTGGTCGTAGACGTCGCGGAAGTAGATCGTCGTGCGATCGCTCACACCGGGAATACCGCGCCTCGCGAGCATGCCCACCACGTCACGTTGCGGTGACATGACCTTTCGCACCAGCACCAGCGTGCGCTTGAGCCCGAAGATCTGCTGCATCATGCCCCGCTTCGGCGACTCGAAGATCTCGTCTTCGAGGCTGTCGAGCGCGTCGGTGAACGCCTCCATCACCGGGAAGGCGAGGTCGACCTGCGCGTCGGCCAGCAGGTACGCGACGAAGTCGACGCCGCGCCCGAGCGTGCCGACGGGGTCGGCGTCGAGCCGCTTGTGTACGGCCTCGATCGCGTTGTGCGCCTTCTCGTGCACCGTGATCACCCAGTCGGGCCCGAGGAAGAAGTGCAGCTCGTGCATCGTGATGTCGGTCAGCTTCGCGTCGGTGCACGAGAAGCCCTGGAGCACGATGAAGACGTGGCCCGGGTACTCCTCGAGCTTGGGCCGCTGATCGAGGTGCATGCAGTCTTCGATCGCCAGCTTGTGCAGCCCGTAGCGCTCGCCCAGCTTGACCAGCGTGGCCTCGTCGGGCTCCTGCACGTCGATCCACTTCGGTCCATTGATTTCGAGCAGCTCTTCACCGCCTGAGCGGGCTTTTCCGTCGTCGAAGACGCGAACGCGCAGCATGTGTGCGTGCGACCTCATCACGTTTCTTCGCCGCCGGGCATGTTCGATCTTATGGTCGTGGCGCTGTGGAACGGCTGCTCCCACCCCGCCTTGGTGCCCTGCTCGCGCTCGAGAGCGATCAGTCTTTTGCGGGACGGCTGGGGCGCGTGCTCGAGGCGGCCGCACGCGCCATCGACAAGCTCGGCGACCTCGAGCTGATCAAATACGAAGACGCGCCCATCGACGCCTCTGCCGATCTCTCGTTGTGGGAAGAGCTGGCGCCAGTCGTCGGCTCCACCATCGCCGACGTGAACGCGCTGCTGGCCGAGCTGGCGTCGCAGTTTCCCGAAGGTGAGCTCGAGGTCGACGAGCGGCACGCGCGCGTCGACGAGGCCCTGCAGCGTGGCTCGGCCGAGCTGCGCACCGAGGTGACCGCGTTCGGCATGCGCGTGCGCGACCCTTCTGTCGTCGGCGATCGGTGGAACCTGATCTCCGAGCTGCAGAGCTTTCGCTACCGCTTCCGCGAT
>JAEUJR010000228.1 GCA_016793585.1 Archangium sp. | reverse complement strand
ATGAGGTGCAGCGCGGCGATGAGTGGAGCGCGGCGGTGAGGTGGAGCGCGGCGATGAGGTGGAGCGCGGCGATGAGGTGGAGCGCGGCGATGAGGGGCAGCGCGGCGATGAGGTGCAGCGCGGCGATGAGGTGGAGCGCAGCAATGAGGTGGAGCGCGGCGATGAGGCGCAGCGCTGCGGCGATGCAGCGGCGCGGCAAGGTCCAGCGCAGCGGCAAGGTGCAGCGCAGCGGTGAGGTGCAGTGCAGCGGAGAGGCGCATTGCAGCGGAGAGGTGCAGCGCAGCGGCGAGATGCAGCGCAGCGGCGAGGTGCAGCGCGGCAATGAGGTGCAGCGCAGCAATGAGGTGGAGCGCGGCGATGAACTCCGGCGCGGCGATGAACTCCGGCGCGGCGATGAACTCCGGCGCGCCGATGAACTCCGGCGCGCCGATGAACTCCGGCGCGGCGATGATCTCCGGCACGGCGGTGCGGTGCGGCGGGCGGTGAGGTGCGGCCGGCGGGTGAGACGATGAACGTGGCGAGCGACCGTTCGGCGCCGGCGTGGTTGGGCAAGCCCGTGCAGCGCGGCGCTGATTGCGCAGCGCGACACCTGGCAAGCCGCACGCCGCGGACCTGAGCGGCGCATGCCAGCTCCCACCCGCCGCGTGGAGCCCGCGACCTACGCCTTCTGCTCGTAGCCCTCGACAGCCCAGCGCTTCACCAACTCCAGCTGAGCGTGGTTCGTCAGATCGATCATCAGCGGCGTCACCGATGCGAGCTGCTCGTCGTGCACAGCGGTCACGTCCGTGCCCGGCTCCTTCACGTGCTCGTAGCCGGTGCCGCCGAGCCAGTAGTATTTGCGGCCGCGCGGGTCTTCCTTCTCGATCACGTCGGCGCCGTAGCTGTGTCGCCCGCCCCTCGTGACCTGATACCCGCGAATCTTGCCGTACGCCGGCAGGTTCACGTTCAGCAACAATCGGTCGGGCAGCGCCTGCCTGAGCAACGACTTCACCAGCGCCTGAGCGAACTCGGCTGCGTGATCGAAGACGAAGGTGCGCCGGCTCACGAGCGAGAAGGCGACCGAGGGCACGCCAAGAATCGCGCCCTCCATCGCAGCGGCGACGGTACCCGAGTAGATGACGTCGTCGGCGAGGTTCGGGCCGTGGTTGATGCCTGACACCACCAGCGTCGGCCGTGCCTGCTTCATGAGGTGGTTGATCGCGACGTAGACACAGTCGGCGGGGGTGCCGTCGATTGCGAAGCGCCGCTCACCCATCGGGCGAATGCGCAGCGGGTCGTGCAGCGACAACGAGTGAGAGGTGGCGCTCTGCTCGTGCAGCGGCGCCACCACCCACGTCTCCGCCAACGGCTCGACGGCCTTCACCAGCGCCTCGAGCCCCTTCGCGTGAATGCCGTCGTCGTTCGAGACGAGGATTCGCGGGGCGCTCACGACGCGACCTTGATGGCGCCCTTCCCTGCGTACCGCGCGCCGGCGCCGAGCTCTTCTTCGATGCGCAGCAGCTGGTTGTACTTCGCGATGCGATCGGAGCGGCTCGCCGAGCCCGTCTTGATGAGGCCGCAATCGAGCGCGACGGCCAGGTCGGCGATCGTCGTGTCTTCCGTCTCGCCCGAGCGGTGGCTCATGACCGACGTGAAGCCCGCGCGGTGCGCCATGCGCACGGCCTCGAAGGTCTCGGTCAACGTGCCGATCTGGTTCACCTTCACGAGAATCGAGTTGGCGACGCCTGCCTTGATGCCGCGCTCGAGCCGCGTGACGTTGGTGACGAAGAGGTCGTCTCCGACCAGCTGAATCTTCTTGCCCAGCGCGTCCGTCGACTTCTTCCAGCCATCCCAGTCGTCTTCGGCGAAGCCGTCTTCGATCGAGACGATCGGGTACTTCGCGATGAGCTCGCTGTACCAGCCGACGAGCGCCGACGAGTCGTAGGCCTTGCCTTCGCCCTTGAGCTTGTAGGTCTTCGAGTCCTTGTCGAAGAACTCCGAGGCAGCCACATCGAGGCACAGCGCGATCTGCTCGCCGGCCTTGAAGCCTGCGGCCGAGATGGCCTCCATGATCAGCTTGAGCGCCTCTTCGTTCGCCGGCAGGTCGGGCGCGTAGCCACCCTCGTCACCGACGCCCGTCGCGAGCTTCTTGCCCTTGAGGATCTTCTTGAGCGCGTGAAAGATCTCGGCGCCCCACCGCAGGCCTTCGGCGAACGACTTCGCCCCCCAGGGCAGCACCATGAATTCCTGCACGTCGACGCGGGTGTCTGCGTGAGCGCCGCCGTTCAAGATGTTCATCATGGGCACGGGCAGCGT
This sequence comes from Archangium sp., assembly GCA_016793585.1. The sequence goes on along the minus strand of JAEUJR010000228.1, from coordinate 5,009 downwards.
GCGGGCCTGAACGCCACCCACATAGCGGTAGAGGGGAAGCCCGGTGGCCGTGGCTGCAGCGCGCGCCGTCGCCATCGAGACCGCCAGAATCGCGTTGGCGCCGAGCTTGGCCTTGTTGGGCGTTCCGTCGAGCTCGAGCATGCGCGCGTCGACGGCGAACTGATCGGCCGCGTCGAGCCCCGCGACCGCCGGAGCGATCGTCTCGTTCACGTGCTGCACGGCCTTGAGCACCCCTTTGCCGAGGTAGCGGCGCTTGTCGTCGTCGCGCAGCTCGTTGGCTTCGTGCTCGCCGGTGCTGGCCCCCGAAGGCACCGCCGCGCGCCCGAAGACGCCCGTGTCGAGCATGACTTCTGCCTCGACCGTCGGGTTGCCACGTGAATCCAGAATCTCCCGCGCCTTGACGTGAACGATTTCGGTCATGGGCGGCGTTGTAGCCAACGGCGCGGCATTCTCAACGGCGCAGACGCAGCCGTGATCAGCCTCAACGCGGCCAGCGGCGCTTCTTCTTCTTCCGCTGCTGCTCCTCCTGCTTCGCTTCGCCCGGCCGCCGCAGGTGCGGCAGCGCCCCCATCTGCACGGGCACATAGTCTGAGCCCAGCAGCGCCTTCACCAACTCTGCCTGCGTGTTGACGGGCTTCTTGAAGAGCGTCGCGGCGTAGCCGATCTCGTCGAGCGAGGTGCGCGCGTCACTGCCGGCGACGCCGGGCAGCTTCATCGACTCCGAGGCCTCGAGCGCGAGCTCGTTGGCGCCCATGCGCGCCTTGGGGTTGTAGACCTCGATGGCCGACAGCAGCTTCAGCGTCTTGACGTAGTCGTTCGCCGGGTGGCTGAAGTCCTTGTCGAAGGGCCGCGCCGCGACGATCGCTGCGCCGAGGGCTTTGAGGCGGGGCAGGCACTCGTCGGCGCTCCAGGCCTTTTCGCGGTTGCTGCCCCAGAGCTGCACGGGCTCGGGCGCGCGCTCGGGCTTCTCGAAGAAGCACAGGTACTGGCCCTTGTCGGTCGCGAGCTCGAGCCCCACGAAGACCTTCAGCTTCGTCGTGCGCTGCAGATCGAAGAGCTCGTCGCAGCCGTCCTGGGTGTTCGTCTCGGTGAAGGCGACACCATCGAGGCCGAAAGACTCCGCGCGCGAGAGCACCGCCTTTGGGTCGAGCGGGCAATCACGAGACAGATAGGAGTGAACGTGGAGGTCGATCAGCATGTCGGGATGGGCCCTTGTCTGGCTCGCGAGCCGCGTGGGATAAGCAGCGCATGTTCACTGGCGTCAAGGTGTTTTCGGCGACGAAGGCCAAAGAGCGCGAAGAGCTCAGCGAAAACATCAACCGGTGGATCAAGAGCAACGCCGACCTCGAAATCGTCGATCGTGTCGTCTGCCAGTCGAGTGACAACGAGTTTCACTGCTACTCGATGCTGCTCTTCTACAAGCCGAAGACCTGAACCTCACAGCCCCGACGAGCCGACCGACTTTCGCCGCTTCGGTACCACCAGGCCCCGTGAGAGGCGCTTCAGCACGACGTCACGCTGCCGCTGCTTGTACCGCTCGTGCGAGTTCTCGCCCTTCTCGTTCTCGAGCGCCTGCTTCTCGTCGGCGATCTGAAACTCGCAGGTGGCCAGCGTGATTCGGCCACGGCGGCTGCGATCGTCGTACTCGGGAGGCGGCAGGTAGGCGTCGAGGCGAATCGGCACGTCCGCCACGAAGTTCAAGATGCGGTACGTCGACCCCGAGAACGCGTTGCCCCGCTTGGCCTCTTCGCGCTCCTCGTAGTCGACGTCGAGGTGCAGCTGCTTGGCGTACTTGCGGAAGTTCGGGTACTGGCTGAGCAGCTCCTTGAACCGCAGCAGCGTGTTCTCGGTCTGCGCCGGCACCATGAAGTTGAATGGAATGAGCCGCTGCGTGAGGAAATAGAGCGTCGGCAGCACGTCATCGCGCTCCTTCACGATGATGCGAAACCGCGTGCGATCGTACACCGCCGCGGCCGTCGACTCCTTCTTGGCGATGAGCTTGGTGATCACCGACTCGCGCGTCTTGATCGAGTCCGAGAACTCGACGATCGGCAGCCCCTTGAGCTTCGCCTCGTCGATGACCGCCACCACCCGCTCGGTCACCATCTGCGCGAGCCCGGCCTCCGACACCGCGGTCTTGAACAGCAGATCGCGCGCCTCGATGTGCTGAATGACGTGCATCACCTTCAGCACGATGCAGGCGATCTTCCGGTACTTCTTGTCGATCTGTCCCGAGGCCAGCAGGAACAGGTCGTGAATCATGTTGGGGTTCGCGACGGCGTCGGCCACCTTGTAGTCGAACGTCTTGCGCAGGTACTCGACCGCGTCGGCCAGCACCTGACGAACCCACGCTTCGTCATGCTTCTGGGTCGGGTCGATCTGCGCGAGCCGCAGGAAGCGGTCGACCTCGTCCCAGGTGGTGAAGTGCAGACGCCGCCACTCGATGACCGAGCCGCCGCGCAGCACGAGCCGAATACGCTCGAGCTCCTTGAGGCCCATCTCTTCGACGCGCCGAACGGGAAGATCGGGGAGCGTCGGCTGGTGTTTCAGCGCCACCCCTCGCAGTTAGCGGAAGGCTCCCGGAGGCGGAAGCCCATTCGGCGGTCATTCACTGGAACTGCACGCACGCGCCGTTGCCGCCCTCGAAGGCGAAGCCCTGTACGAGAGACGACACCGTGTCAGGCGCGCAAATGGAGACCTGGATGATGGCGTTCGCCCCATCGTTCGATGGGGTGACCGAGACGATCTGCTCGGGGAGCACGGTCGAGAGCGTCGCGTTGTCCCTGTAGAGGAAGAGGCGCGGCACACCGCCGTCTTCGAAGCGCCTTCGGAAGTCATACGCCTCGAGCTCGGCGACGCCGCGGCGGAGCGCTCCTGGCGGGCAGCCCGCGTCGACCAGACCGAACGAACGAGCCTGCGCCGAGACGATGGCCGGGCCAAACGAGACGGCAGGGTTCCACCGCATGGGCGCCGACTGAGGCGAAAAGTTCGAGCAGCTGGGCCGCGCGAGGTCGGCGCAGGTGCCAGCACGACAGACGTGCCCCGAGCCGCAGCCTGCAGGTTGTGGCTGGTTGACGCTGCAGCTGCCTGGCGTCTCGCAGGCGCCTGAGGTCGTGTTGCACAAGAACATCGCCCCGCAGGTGCCCGGCAGACACCCACCGTCGGCCTCCACGCCGGCGTCTTCGGGCCCTGCATCTCGCACCACGCAGACCTGCTTGAGACACTGGCCGCCGCCGCAGTCTTCGCAGAGGGCCCCGCGCTTGCCGCAGGCCAAGCCCTCGGTGCCCAGCTGACAGTCGTTGTTCCTGTCGCAACAGCCGGCGCAGGTGTCGAGCGAACAGGGCTCACGGCATGACACGTTGGCGACCGACACTCCGAAGACGACCCCCACCACCAGCGCGACCCGCATCGACATGGCGATGCACCAAAGCACACGCCCCGCCGGTCTGGGTGACCGAACGGGGCGCGGGCTTGCTTCGACTGTGGAAGAAGCGACTTAGTCCTTCTTCTCTTCGCCTTCGGGCGCCGGAGCGGCCTCGGAGACCTTCGCGGGGCGATCGACGAGTTCGAGAATCGCGACGTCGGCCGCGTCACCCTTGCGGAAGTGACCCTTCAGCAGGCGCGTGTAGCCGCCGTTGCGCTTGGCGTAGCGATCCTTCAGCTCGCTGAAGACCTTCTGCAGCACGGCGCGGCTCTTCACGTGGCGCTGCGCGAGGCGAGCGTTGTGCACGCCGCCCTTCTTGCCCAACGTGATGATGCGCTCGGCGAGGCGGCGGGCCTCCTTCGCCTTGGGCAGGGTCGTCTCGATGCGCTCGTGCTCGAGCAGCGAGGTGACCATGTTGCGCAGCATCGCGATGCGGTGCGAGGTGGTGCGCTGCAGCTTTCGGTATCCGACTCGGTGTTCCATGACGTCCTTCGGGGTGCCTGGCTCGACCGGCGCCAGGCGGTGAACCTCTTCGGCCGTGTGAGGTACCGGGAGGAGATAATCGCGAGTGGTGAACTCGCGGTTTTGTGGAGCCACTTTCGCGGCTCCGGAATCACCAACCCGCGACGATCGCGAGCTGGAGCGCCGCTCCAGTTTCCGGGAGCGGCGAAGGGCTTACATGCGCGGGCCCGTGGAGGGCGCCGGCATCGTCTACGGAGGCCAGGTCTCGAGCTTCATGCCGAGCGAGAGGCCCATCTCAGCGAGAATCTCTTTGATCTCCTTCAGCGACTTGCGGCCGAAGTTCTTGGTCTTGAGCATCTCGGCCTCGGTCTTCTGCACGAGGTCGCCGATGGTGCGAATGTTGGCCTGCTGCAGGCAGTTGGCCGAACGCACCGACAGCTCGAGCTCATCGACCGAGCGGAAGAGGTTCTCGTTCAGCTTCGCCTCTTCACGCGGCGTCTCGACGGCCACGGGCTCTTCGGTCTCTTCGAAGTTGATGAAGACCGAGAGCTGCTCCTTGAGAATCTTCGACGCGTACGCCACGGCGTCCTGCGGGGTGACCGACCCGTCCGTCCACACCTCGAGGGCGAGCTTGTCGTAGTCGGTCTGCTGGCCGACGCGCGCGTTGGTGACCTGGTAGTTCACCTTGACGATGGGCGAGAAGAGCGAGTCGATCGCGATGCTGCCGATCGGCGAGCCGGCAACCTTGTTGTTCTGCGCCGAGACGTAGCCACGACCGCGACGGGTCGTCATCTCGATGCGAATCTTGCCGCCTTCGGCGAGCGTGCAGACGTGGTGACCGGGGTTGAGGATCTCGACCTGGTCGTCCGCGATGATGTCGCCGGCCTTCACTTCCTTCGGCCCTTCCGCCTCGATGCGGATCGTCTTGGGCTCGTTGGTGTGCATGCGCAGACGCACTTCCTTGAGGTTGAGGACGATGTCGGTCACGTCCTCGCTCACCTCGGGAACCGCGGCGAACTCGTGCTCGACCATGCCGCCGTTGCCTTCGATCTTCACGGTGGTGATGGCGGCGCCCTGGAGCGACGACAGCAGCACGCGGCGAATCGAGTTGCCCAGCGTCGTG
>JAEUJR010000218.1 GCA_016793585.1 Archangium sp. | reverse complement strand
GGCTGCTGTCAGAACGGCGTCTGCCGCACGGGCAACGTGACGAACGCGTGCGGCTTCGACGGAGGCACGTGCTCCGACTGCACCACGCAAAACCGACAGTGCATCGCGGGCCGTTGCCAGACGCCGTGCGGGCCGACGAACTGCACGGGCTGCTGCCGCAACAACGAGTGCATCGTCACCACCACCGTGCAGGCCTGCGGGCGTGGTGGAGAGAGTTGCGTGCTCTGCCAGCCGCGCGAGTCGTGTCAGGCGGGCCTCTGCTCGCTCGGTGATGGCGGCGTCGACGCAGGCATCATGGAGACGTGTGAGACGACGTGCACGAGCGGCTGCTGCGACGTCGCCGGTGTCTGCCAGTCGGGCACGAGCCCTGCGGCGTGTGGAACGCTCGGCTCCCGCTGCCTGACGTGCGCTTCGTGCATGCCCTACGCGGCGGCGGGTGGCGGCCGCTGTCCTTGAGCTGATGCCAGAGCCGTCACGTGCTAATCGCGCGGCCTCACCTCGGAGAAGACACCATGTCGTTTCAGGGAAAGACCGTCGTCGTCGTTGGCGCCACTGGCGTCGTTGGCTCGGGCATCTGCCGTGCGTTCCTCGACCAGGGCGCGTTCGTCGTCGGCGTCTCGCGCAGCGCGCAGAAGCTCGAGGAGCTCAAGAAGACCATCTCGGTGAAGCCCGGCGAGGCGTTCGCCACCGCCGTCGGTGACTTCAGGGACGACACGACCTCAGGTCGAGCCATGGCCGCCATCGACACGGCCCTCGCCGGCCGGCCCATCGACCACGTCATCTCGTCGCAGGGCTTCGTGAAGTTCGGCCCGCCTCCGACGCAGTCGACCTCGGCGCAGCTGCACGACGCGCTCGACGACGGCCTCACGGTGAACTTCCACGCGGCGAAGGCGTTGCTGCCGGCCATCAAGCAGCGGCCGGCGTCGTTCACGATGGTGAGCGGTGGGCTCGCGCACATGCCTCCACCCGACCCGGCGATGTGGATGGGCACGCTGAAGAACGCGGCGGTCAACGCCTTCACATATGGGCTCGCGGCAGAGACCGCGCGCGACCACGTGCGCGTGAACACCGTGTGCATTCACTTCGGCGTCGCGCCCATTGGTGGAAAGCAGAACCAGTTCGGGTTGGCGGCTGAGCGTGACACGCAGGGCCTCGCGCCCGCCTTCCTCGCCATCGCGCGCGGGAAGCAGAAGGGGCAGGTCATCTGTCTCAACGGCTGGTCCGACGTCGACGCGCTCGCGAAGAGCTGAGCTCGCTTCCACGTGTCGAGTTCACCGCGGGGTTGATCAGCGCTCCGGCAGCTCGAGGGTACACGGAGCCTTGAGCGTGATTCGCCGCGACCCCTCGGCCGGAACGCGCTCGAACGTCGGGCTGTCGGCTCCCGCGATGGCGAGTTGCAATCGCCCACCCACGGGAAGCTCAGCCGCCAACGCACGCAACGGGAACGAGACCGGGCCGCTCTTCACGCGCTGAACGCCCTCGGTCAGCAACGTCACCCGGCCATCGACGCCCACCTCTTCGAGGTACACGTGCAGCGCCGCCTCGGGTCCATCCAGCGCCACCTCGCACGTCACCTGCGGCGCGCCGAAGAAGCGCAACGGCGTCGCCCGCACCGCTTCGACCGCCCGGAGCGTGCCCTTCGCCTGTCGCCGGTCTTCGTAGACGACGCTCTGGGCCATGCCCGTCATCCACCGGTTCTTCACGCCCGTCGTCGCGGCGAAGTCGACGTCGAGCGTCGGCGCCTCGAACCTGAAACCGTGCGCCACCTCGTGCGTCTCGGGCCATGCCGTACCCGACTCCCAGCGCTCGGCGCCCGCGAGCCACCAGCGCCTCGACTGCGGCTCGTTCGTGTCGGTCTTCAGGTGACGGTCGAAGAACGCCACGATGCTCGAAAGCTCGACCGTCGCATCCGTCGTTCCTCCGAATGGGCTCGCGGTGGCGTGGCCCTCGTGCTCCCACGGCCCGATGACGGCCTGCTGGAGCGGCATGAAGGCGCTGGCACGCAGCACGGCATCGGCGGTCGCTCCATCGAACCAACTGCCCCACAGCGACACCACTGCCGTCGTCTTCGAGAGGGCCTCACGCGACGACGGCCCGAGCGAACTCGCCGGAGGACCGCCCACGCCAAACGGGTCCATCGGAGCGTGCACCTGCTTCACCGCCTCGGCGACGTCGGCCACGGCCCGCGCCGACTGCAACGCGCCAAGCCGCGAACCATCACCGTCTCCATCGACGGGATGAACGTTCTCGATGAGCCATCGCGCACTGGCAGGGAACAGCTCGGGCGGCTGGCCACGGTCGAGCGACTTCACCGTGCGGCCCCAGGCCTCGGGGAACGCCAGGTTCCGCACGCCACCGGGGGCAACCAGCTCGTCGACCAGGTCCCACTCGAGGTCGCGCGCGAGCACCGCCTTGAGCGCCGGGTGCTTCGTCGCGGCCGTGAGCAACGCCGTCGTGCCTTCGTACGAGAGCCCCGTCGCGCCCACCCGGCCGTTGCAGAACGGCTGCTTCGAGACCCACTCGATGAGCTCGGCGCCGTCACGCGCTTCCTGCTCACCGAAGGGGTGCGGCCACGTGCCTTCGGAGGCGCCGGTGCCGCGAACGTCGGCGACGACCACGCCGTACCCTGCGCGCACGAGCGCTTCGACGATGGGCTCACGAGGCCCCTTCGGCACACGACTCGGCTTCTCGGGCACCTTCAGCGCGAAGCTGCGCCAATAGCGCGTCTGCATGAGCACGATGGGAAAGGGACCGCCCCGCTCCGGCAGCACCACGTCGACCGCGAGCTTCGTTCCGTCTGACATCGCGACGGTCGGCCGGCTCACCTTCGCGGGCGGAGCGTCGTCGAGCGCGGACAGCACGACGCCGCTGATCAGCAGGAGCCCCACGACGATGGCCAGCACGACGAGCAGCTTCTTCATGACGGCGTCTTCCACGCGCCCTGCAGGTCGACGAGGAGTTGACCCAGCTCGAGCAGCTCCACGAGTTCGGGCACGAGCACCAGCACCGAGAGCGCCAACAGCCCGGCGATGACTTTCACCCGACGCACAGGCTGGTGACGAAGCGGCGGCGGCACGATTGCGCTACCGCACGGGAGCGACGCCGGCCCGGTTGGCGATGGCCGTGCGCAGCTGGGTCTCGAGCGTCTCGGCGAGCTGCGAGGCTCGCGCGTGCATCGCGCGCGCTCTTCCCACGAAGAGCCACCGCGCGAAGGAATATGCGCCGAACACCGTCGCGAAGAGGCCGACGGCGCCGCCGAGCACGCCGAGCTCGGGCGCGTAGCCCGCCTTCGCGAGCCAGACCGGCACCATCCACGCGACGTTCGAGCCCAGCCCGCCGCCCACGCCGCCGATGATGCCGCCGAACAGGCCACCGGCGACCTGCTTCGCATTGACCGTCACGCGCACGCGGGTGGTGCCGTCCTTCGGCGTCACCTGCACCTCGACCAGCCCCGCGCCGCCGAAGGTGGTCGCTGACAACGAGCGGCCGAGCACCGAGACCTGCACGGGAAAGCCGCTCGGCTGGCCCAGCGCCTCGCGAATCGAGATGGCGAGCGTTTCGTGGTCGTCGGCGGTGAGCTCTCCGTCGACGACGCGCTCGAGGGTGCGGCTCAACGGCGCGCCCGCGAGCTTCGCCCAGAACGATTGCTTCGGCTCGTGGGCGAGCTCGTCGACGGCGCGGCGCACGAGGGCCGGGTCGATGCCTGCCTCGCGCGCAATCGTCTCGACCTCGGCCAGCGACAGCGTCGGCCGCTCGAGCTTGCGCTTCTGCTCGAGCGATGCGGCCCGGCGCAGAATCTCCGCGACCTCACGCTCATCGAAGGTCTGCGATGAGGCGCTGCGGGTCTTGTCGCTCACCTCACGCCTCGAGGGGCAGCATCAACGCTGCGCGCAGCGCCTTCACCGGCGCCTCCAGGACGCCCCGGTCGTACGCTTCGGTCGACTCCGAGAGCACCTCGACGAGGATGACCGGGTTGGTGATGGCGTTCGGATCTTCTGTGCTCACGTCTGGGTAGAACGAGGCCCCGGGGCTCCGCATCGCGAGGTCCTCGGCGTACGACACCTTCGGTTTCGCCTGCGCGTTCATCACGCCCAGCATCGCACGTTCACTTCAGCGCGAGCCACACACCGAGGAAGCCGAGGCCCACGGCGACGAAGAAGATGCCGCCGAACAGCGCCACCTTCTGCCAGCCCGTCGGGCCCTCGTACGCCGCGGTGTAGCCCTCACCCGAGATGTACGGCTCTTCGTCACCAGTCGCCTCGATCTCCTGAATGAGGCTCTGCTCGATGACGGGCTCCTGAATGTCACCGAAGGTGAGGCCGAAGCTCTTGCGCGACTCGAGCAGGTGCGCGTCGAGCGGCCGGGTGAGGCGCGGGTCTTTCGCGGGGGTCGGCGTGCCTTCGTCTTCGAGCTGCCGCGCGAGCGTCGGGTCGGGCCGGCCGGGGTCGGTGATGTCGTCGTTCGACTTGAGAATGTCGGCGGGCGCCATCACGGCGGTGTGCTCGAACGCGAGCGCCGTCGGCGGCACCAGCGCCACCTGCCGCGTCTTCTCGCTGGCCATGGGCGTCACGGTCTTCCCGTAGACGACCTCTTGCAGCACGTAGTCTTCGCTCGACTTCTCTTTGTGGAAGACGCGCGCGAGCAGGTCGCCCAGGTCGCGCTCCTTCACGTCGGGAGCGTGCCGCAGCCGCGCCTTCTTCAGCGCCTCACCGAACTCGGCGGCGTTGTTCCACCGCTCGCCCGGCTCCTTCTTGAGCGCCTTGAGCACCAGCTCGTCGACGTCACGCGGCACCGACTGGTTGTTCTTGCTCGGCGGCTCCCACGCGGGGTTCGCGGCGCGGCGCCAGCGCTCGATGGGGTCGCCCTTCTGCGGCAGCGCGTGCCACGCGAGCAGCTCCCACAACATCACGCCGCACGAGTAGACGTCGGCGCGCCCGTCGACGATGAGCTTCTTCGCCTGCTCGGGCGCCATGTACGTGAGGTTGCCGATGACGACGCGCGGCGCCGTCTGCTCCTCTTTCAGCGTCGACTGCGCGGCGCCGAAGTCGATGATTTTCACTTCGCCGCGATAGCTGATGCACACGTTCGCCGGAGAGAGGTCGCGGTGCACGAGGTGCAGCGGGCTGTTCGTCTCGTCCTTCGCTTCGTGCGCGTACTGCAGGCCCTGACACACCTTCTCGCCCAGCAGCAGAATGAGGCCGAGCGGCATCTCGGCTTTGCGGTCGCGCAGGCGCTTGGTGAAGCGGCTGACCGTC
>JAEUJR010000165.1 GCA_016793585.1 Archangium sp. | reverse complement strand
CACACGCACGAGAGCGTCGACACCATGGGCCAGTGGGGACCGATCAAGGCCCTGCTCCCTGAGCGCGGCGTCGACGACGTGTGGCTGCGTGACGTGCTCATCGAAGGGGCGGCGCAGGCGGTGAGTGACGCGATGCTCTCGGCGCGGCCCGCGAAGGTTCGCTCCGCACAGCCCCGGCTCGGCGCGAAGACGAGGCAGCTCATCAGCGACACGCGCGACCCGTACGTCTCGGACGACACGGTGACGGTGCTCCAGTTCGTCGAGGCGCAGGGCGGCGCCGTCATCGGCTCGCTCGTCGCGTGGGCGAACCACCCCGAGACGCTCGCGGGCGAGAACAACTCCATCAGCTCCGACTTCGTGTGGGCGCTGCGTGAAGGCGTCGAGAAGGGCGTGTTCAAGAAAGACGGCTCGCTCGTGGCGGCCGGCATCGGCGGAACGTGCGTGTACTTCAGCGGCGCGGTGGGCGGCATGATGACGAGCCTTCACGCGCACCCCACGAGCGTCGACGGAGACGTACCGGCCGATCGCACGTTCGCGAAGACGAAGGCGGTGGGAGACCTCGTCGCCATCGCCGCGCTCGAAGGCCTCGCGACCGCGCCGGAAGAGACGGCGCCCAACCTCGCGTTCGGGGCGCAGACGCTGAAACTGCCCATCGACAACGAGACCTTCCGCCTGCTCACCCTGCCCGGCGTCGACATCATTCGCCGCGCCCTCGTCGACTTCGACCGCACGAAGGGCGTCACCGCCGACAACATTCCCCACGTGCTGACCGAGTTGAGCAAGGTGCAGCTCGGCGGCGTGCGCTTCGTCGGCGTGCCCGGAGAGCTGCTGCCCGAGCTCGCGGTGGGCTTCGACGCCGAGTACGCGTTCGGTGGGCCGCTCATCGACCCGGCCAACCCCGCTCCGCCCGACTTGTCGAAGGCGCCGTCGCCCCCGTACCTGAAGGCGAAGCTGGGCGGAGAGAAGCCGGTCGTGCTCGGGCTGGCGAACGACGAGAACGGCTATCTGGTGCCCGACTACGACTACAAGCTGCACCCGACGAAGCCGTACTCGGAGCAGGCGACGGGCGATCACTACGAAGAGACCAACTCCCTCGGGCCGAAGACGACCGGGCTCGTGCTCGGCGCGCTCGACACCTTGCTCGGCTGGGAACCTTCGCCCTGATTGGTCGCCGGGCCGGCCGGTTTCGAGCGTTCTCCACTGAGCTAAGGCGCGCGTCGCAATGAGAGTTCTGCTGCTGCCGTTGGTCTTCGTCGTCTGCGCGTGCCCACCTGCTCCGGCGTCTTCGAACGACGCGGGGCCGCTGCAGGCCGCCGTCGCCACCACGGTCGTCGACGTGCCCGTCGGCGCGCCCACCGGCGGCTACTCGCGAGACAAGAGCGCCGACGACCCCGGCTCGCGGTGGGCGAAGAACTTCCCCTCGACGAAGGGCGTGCACACCGACGCGTCGGCCCGCGCGCTGGCGCTCACCAACGGCGTCACCCGCACGGCGCTCGTTCGGCTCGACGTCTGTCTCATCACGCCGTCGCTGCGCACGCGCGTTCGGCAGAAGCTCGACGCCGCGCAGGAGCCCGCCTCGTTCATCATTCAGGCGACGCACACACACGGCCACGTCGCGCGTTTCTTCCAACCGGCGCACCTGGGCACTCCCTCGGGGCCTGACTTCGTCGCCTTCGGCATGGACACGTACGACGCCGAGCTCGAAGAGCGCCTCGCCGCTGCCGCCGCCGCGAGCGTCATCGAAGCGTTCGCGCACCTGAAGCGCGTGAGCGTCGGCGCTGCGTCGGTCGAGGCCAGCGAGCTCAACGCAGATCGCCGCTGTGAGAACGACCCGATGTACGGCCCCGAGTTCCGCAACAAGCAGCTCACCGTCGTGCGGTTCGACGAGGTCGACGACTCGGGCACGCCGACGAAGCCGTTCGCCGCGCTGGTGCACTACTCGGTGCACGGCACGGTGATGTCGGGCTCGAACCCGCTGCTCACCACCGACGTCTCGGGCGCCATCGAGCTCGCCACCTCAGACGCGCTCGGCGTTCCCGTGGTGTTCGCGCAGGGCAGCGCTGGAGACGTGAGCCCAGCAGGGTCACCGCTCGGCTTCGACGGCACGCAGCGGCTCGAGTGGGCAGGCCACGTCGCCTCGAGGCTCGCGCGTGCGGCGTTCGAGCAGGCGAAGCCGGGGGTCGCTCCGGCGAAGGCGAAGCTGGTGCACGTCGATCGCGGCGTGCTGCTGACGCGCGAGGTGCTCGGGTACCAGCGCGGCGAGTTCCCCGAACACGGCGGCATCGGCTGTCAGGTCGGCGGTCAGAGCTGCGCGAACATCGTGCTCACGCCGCCCGAGCAGGGCGCGCTGCTGTGTGCGCCCGTCGAGCCGCGCCCGCGGCTGCGCACGGCCCTCACGCTGCTGCAGGTCGAAGACATCGCGATGATGTCGCTGCCCGGAGAGCCGACGACGGCGGTGGGCCAGAAGGTCGCGGCGACGCTCGCTCCGCTCGGCGCCTCGACGAACCTGGTGCTCGGCTACGCGCAGGACCACTACGGCTATCTGCTCGAGCAGGACGACTTTCTGCGTGGCGGTTACGAGCCGACCGTCTCTCCCTGGGGCTGGCGCATGGGGCAGTACCTCATCGACGAAGCCACGAAGCTCATCGCCACGAGAGACTCGCCTCAGGAACAGCCGACCTCGGCCACCATCGACGAGCCGATGCGCCGCGCCATCGAAGAGAGCGACGCCGCTCCCGCCATCGTCTCCGACACCACCGACCTCGAGCGTGGCGCCCTCGTGCGCTTCGTCTTCACGGGCGGAGAGCCGGGCCTCGGGACACCGACCGTCGCGGTCGAGCGTGAAGTGGCCGGGGCCTTCGTCGCGGTGATGGCGTCGCCGACGCGCGCGCTGGTGAACGGCCCCGAGGTGATTCGCCGCTATGAGGCGACGCCGACCGTGGCGAACGAGCCGGCTGCCACGAAGCGCCGCCACGAGTGGACCGCGCTCTGGGAGTCGCTGCCCGACACGCCCGAAGGCAAGTACCGCCTCGTCGCGACCGGTCGTGCGCAGGTCAACGGCACGGTGCAGCCCTTCCGCTTCGAGTCGCACGCGTTCACGCTGCGAGCCTCGACCGGCATCACGCAGCTCTCGGCCCGTGCGCTCACCGATGGCCGTGTGCTCGTCACCGCGCGTTACGAGCCGACGCCCATGCGCTTCGACCGCGGAGAGCCGGTCGCGAACTTCCGCGTGAGGGACTTCGACTCGCGCTCCGATCGCGGAATGCTCGCGCGTGGAGGCTCGATGATGGTGACCGCGAAGCTCGGCACGACCTCGACGGCGCTCACCGCCAGCTGGAGCGAGCCAGAGCAGGCGTACGTGCTCACGCTTCCAACCAACACGAGCGGCACGTGGGACCTCGACGTCTCGCGCGGCGGCATCGTCGATGGGCTGGGCAACTCGAACGGCGCCAGCCTCACCACGCGCTTCGAACGCTGAGTCCGGGCGAGGTAGGCGCAACGCAGGTCGCAGGGTACGGTGCCCGCCGTGCGCGCAGACGCTTCGGTCGAACTTCCAGAGTCATTGCCACCGTCGGCTCCAGCTCGCGAGCTCGCACAGGGCCGCCTGCTCTCGCGCTCGGGTTGGGAAGTACCGACGCTGAAGGACCCTCGCCTGCCCTTCGGCGCGCTGCTCTTCGGCTACGCCGTCGCTGGCTTCACCTTCATGGGGTTCAACCGGCAGTGGTGGCAGATGGCCATCATCATGGGCAGCGCGAGCCTGCTCGAGGTGACCTTCAGCTGGCTGCTCCACCGGCGAAAGATCGTGCCGCTCTCGGCCTTCATCACGAGCTGCTCGCTCTCGATTCTTCTCAACTACTCGCACCACTCGTGGGTGCTGCTGTTCCCCGTCTTCCTCGCCATCGGCTCGAAGTACGTGCTCACCGTCGACGGCAAACACGTCTTCAACCCGGCGATGTTCGGCGTCGCGGTCTCGCTGCTCGTCTCTCGGGAGTGGATCACCGCGGCGCCCGCGTACCAATGGGCCGGCGGTGACGTGACCATCAGCGTCTTCATCGCGACCGCTGCGGTGATGCTGTTCGTCTTTCGCGTGGGCAAGACGCCGCTCGTCGTGAGCTTCCTCGTCTTCTACGCGCTGCAGACGGGCGTGCGCGCGTACATCATGCGGCACCACCTGCCGTGGCAGACGCTCTTCTTCGGAACGCTCGAGTCGCCGCCGTTCTACCTGTTCACGTTCTACATGATCACCGATCCCGCGACGTCGCCGAAGACGGCGCGGGGCCAGGTGCTGCTCGCGCTCGCGCTGGTGCTCATCGACGGCGTGCTGCACTTCAAAGAGAGCGTCTACACGTTCTTCTACGCAGCGCTGACGGTCGGCGTGGTGCGCTTCGTCTGGGCGCACGGCTCGCTGCTCGTGAAGAAGGGCTCTGCGCGTCTCGCTCAGCTGTTCGATCGCGACTCGTTCATCCGCGTGGGCACCGTCGGAGGCCTCGGCCTCACCATGCTCACTGCGTGGACGAACGTGCTGGCGCCGCTCGACGCTCCGGCCGACGTGGGCTTTCACTACGAGCGCGTCGACCTGAAGCAGGCGGGCCTGCACAGCCAGATGGGCACGACGCTCACCGAGGTCGACCCGCGCCTGCTGCACGTCGCCAAGTGGGTGCTCTCAGTCGGCGATGCCATCGTCACCGGCGACGTCGACGGAGATGGCTTCGTCGACGTGCTGCTCACCCACCCGCTCGCGAAGGCCGAAGACCGCGTGGGCCTGTATCGCAACAAGGGCGACGTCACCTTCGAGCGGCTGCCGATGCCCGCGCTCGAAGCGATGATGCACGACCCGAAGACCCACGGCCTCGCGAGCGGTGGCGTGTTCGTCGACGACGACTCCGATGGCGACGTCGACCTGCTGCTCACGGTCGCGTTCGGCA
>JAEUJR010000154.1 GCA_016793585.1 Archangium sp. | reverse complement strand
CGCCATCACCAACAGCCGGGGGCGACCTGGCTTCGACGAGGGCATAGAGGTTCAAAGACGCGTGCCGAGTGGGCTCATCACACTCGTTAATCCACATGGGCAAAACCAATAAAAGCCAACGACAACGTTGAGCTTGCGCTGGCCGCCTAAAAACCGGTTCACGCACGGTCGCCTGAGCTTCTGCTCGTGAGCGCAGGGCCGACCGAACCAATGCGAGCTGGCTCTCACTCATGGCTGGAGGGGTGAGGGCGAGACTTTTCCAGTCAGGCCATCGCGTATTCCGTCCGTGGAAGCTGCGGTGGCGTCATCAAAACGCGGGCTACGCACGTAGGGTCTTTGCGCCAAAGGCTTTCGGACGTGGGTTCGATTCCCACCGCCTCCACTCCAGGGTCGGCTCGCTCAGCTCGTTCGGAGCGACGCCGACGTGGGCCGCGCACCCCAGTTCTGCTGACCACTGCTGTGCACAGCCAGGATCAAGCGGCTTTCCATTCCTGTCCACAGCAGGGCTTTTCTGAGGCGCGGCACCGGCATTGCTGTGGCCGGGCTCCGTGGCCTCCTCGACCGAGAACCCGATTCCCACCGACAACGTGCTGCTGCCCGGCCAGGCGTTCTGCATCGGCCTGCCGTGGGAGCGCGCGAAGCTGCCGAAGCACGGTCTTCCTCCTGCTGCGCCGAAGCCAGCGAAGGGCTCGGTGCTCGACTCTGAAGACGAGCTCGATGGCGACCCGTGCACGGGTTGGGAGATTGGCCGCTGTGAGGTGATTCGACGGCTCACGCCCGGCTCGGCGCGGCGCCTGCTCGCGCTTCGTCACGCCGCGCTCGATGAAGACGCGCAGGTCGTCGACGTGCGGTTGCTCGACGTCGCCGAGGCCGATGCCCCAACCATCGAGGCGTGGGCGTCGGAGGCGTCGCGGCTCTCGCACCCGAACCTCGCGCGCGTGTTCGATCTCGAGCGCACCGACGAGGGCCTGTTCTGGGTCTCGGAGCGTGTCTCTGGCGCGACGCTCTTCGAACTGCTCGAGGCATGTCGGCAGCGCGGCAGTGGGCTTCCCGTCGGCTTCGTGCTCGCGGCCGTTCACGACGCGGCGCTCGCGCTCGGTGAAGTGCACTCCCGCACGGCGCACGGGCTCATCAGCGATCAGGCTGTCGCCATCGGCTTCGACGGGGTGACGCGGCTGCTCGACGCGGGGCTCTTCAACGTGCTCGCCCGGCGTCGCTCGTGGGCCGAGGTGATCGAGGTCACCGGCCCGTACCTCGCGCCTGAGCAGGTGCTCGGTGGCCGCCTGCCCGACCCCAAGGCCGACGTGTACTCGCTGGGCCTGCTGCTCTTCGAGTTGCTCTCGGGCCAAACGCTGCGTCGCGGGAGCATCGACGAGCGCGTCAAACAGCTCGAGCGCGGAGCCCTGGCGCCGATCTCGAGCATCAACCGCATGGTCGACAAGTCGCTCGACGCGGTGCTGGCGCGCGCGGTGTCGACCGATCGCGCGGTTCGGTTCACGAATGGTGTCGAGTTCGCCGCAGCGCTGAAGAAGGCCGCGTCGTCGTTCATGTGGAAGCAGGAGGCGCGCGCGAACTTCGTGGCCGAGGCCTTCGAGACGCGCCGCCGTCGAGAGCTCGCGCTCACCGCGCACCTCGCTCCGAAGAAGCGCCGCACGGCTCCCGTGATGCCGGCCATCGTCGCTCCTGCCCCGCTGCCGCAACCGCCTGCAGCAGCGCCGCGTCGCGCGCCCCCTTTCCCGCTGCCGCCTCCCGTGCAGGTGGAGTCGAAGAAGAAGCGCTCCCGCAAGAAGGTGGAGCCTTCGCGCTGGCCCATCGCCGCGGCGTTGGGCCTCTTCGTCGGAGCGCTGCTCAGTCAGCACCAGTGGACGCCCGCACCCGCGCGTCAGTTGAGCTCGCCGATTCGCGCCGTGAAGGTCGAAGCGCCGATCGTGATGCTCGAGGGAGAGATGACCCGCGAGGCGGTGATGCTCGCCTCCATCGGGCCGCTCGTCGTCGCGGCTCCTGCGCCCGAGAAGAAGGTTCGCCCCAAGGTGAAGCGCCTGGCGAAGGGCTCAGACGCGCCGATTCCCCCGTGGCTGCTGGGCAAACGTCGGCGCTGAAGCCCCACCAAACCGCTAGACGTTCCGCCCGCAACGGGCCAAAGACCGCCGCATGTCGCCCGTCGTCATCATCGCCATCGTCGTCGCGGTCATCATCGTCGTCGCCGTCATCGCTTCGCGGCAGGCCTCCATGTCGGGAGGCAGCGCGAAGTCGCTCGCCTCGACGTGGACCGTCACCGAGGTCGTCAAAGAGACCCCGACCACCGTCAGCTTCGGCGTCGACGCGACGCTCGACTTCCAGCCCGGCCAGTTCGTGCTCGTGCGGCCCAACGCGTCGCTGCCGTGGCGTGCGTACTCGTTCAGCCGCGCGCCCGGTCAGCCGCTGCGCCTCACCGTGAAGCGCGTCGAAGGTGGAAAGGTCTCGACGCACCTCACCTCAACCCTCGCCGCCGGCGATCGCCTCGAGGTGAAGGGCCCGTACGGCCAGTTCCTCATTCCCGCCATCGTCACGCGCGGCCTCTTCATCGCCGGCGGCAGCGGCATCACGCCCTTCCTCTCGTGGCTGGCGACGCTCGACGCGCGCGCCTGGCCGTTTCCCGTCACGCTCATCGTCGGCAACCGCAACGCGCAGGAGCAGATCCTCAAGGCCGAGCTCGACGCCTTCGAGAAGAAGTCGAACGGCAAGCTCACCTGCGTTCACGTCACTGACGACGTGCAGGGCCCGCTGACGAAGGAGCTGCTCGGCACGCTGCTCGCGAAGGTCGAGGCGCCGTCGTTCGTCGCCATGTGTGGCCCCGAGCCGATGATGAACAACGCGAAAGAGGTCGCGCTCGCGAAGTTCCCCGGCGTCACCGTGCTCGAAGAGAAGTTCTCCGCCAGCGCGGACAGCATCGGTGACGGGCCGACGGAGCAGCTCGAGCTCATGCAGGACGGCAGGGTGAAGCCCTTCGACGTGAAGCCCGGAGAGCACGTGCTCGCCGCCGCGCGTCGCGCTGGCTTCGATCTGCCCTCAGGCTGCGAGATGGGCGCGTGCGGAGCTTGCCGCGTGAAGCTCATCGACGGCGACATCGGCATTCCCGACGACG
>JAEUJR010000145.1 GCA_016793585.1 Archangium sp. | reverse complement strand
AGCGGTGGCGAGAGCGACGCCGAGGTCGACGAGCTGGCCAGCGACGCGAGCGAGCTGCCCTCGATGCCCGATGACGCGAGTGGCGTGTGCGACGTCGAAGGGCGCCGGCAGAAGGTGCTCGCGGCGTACGATGGTGATGGTGACGGCACGCTGGGCCCTGCGGAGCGTGTGCAACTCAAACGCGACCTCGAAGCGCGGATCGGTCACCCGGTCGCGGCGCGCTTCGCGATTCGTCACCGCGTGCACGTGCTCAAGCGCCTGAAGTGGGCCTTCGACGAGAACGGCGATGGCAGCCTCTCGAACGAGGAGCGCACGGCGATGGTCGACGCGATGGAGGCGCGCTGTCTGCGCCTTCGCGCCGCGGTGCTCGAGAAGTTCGACGCGAACACAGACGGCGCGCTCGATTCGGCAGAGAAGCAGGCGGCGAAGGCGGCGCTCCAGGCGAAGGTGCAGGCGCTCAAGCAGGCGGTGCTGACGAAGTACGACGCGAACGGCAACGGCGTGCTCGACGATGGTGAGCGGCTGCCCCTGCGCAGCGACCGCATCGCGGCCTTCAAGGCGAAGCGCGCCGAGGTGGTGGCCCGGTTCGATGCGAACGGTGATGGCCGGCTGAACGACGCAGAGAAGCTCGCGCTCAAGCACGCCATTCAGCAGCGCGTCGCCGAGGGCAAAGACGCCGAGTGACGGAGCCCTGAAGGCGGTTTCGTGTCTGCCAGCGATTCACTCCCTGGCTCCGAATGGCTCGAGGCCTCGGACTCGCGAGCGCGACGCCTGCGATGCCGCTCGATATACGGGGGCTCCATGTCGATCTCCGCTCGACTCGATGCGCTTCACGAAGAGTTCCTGCGCGCGTTGAGAGCCGACCCGGCGCCGCTCTCCGACCTCGCGCTGTTCTGGTACGAGGGCATGCGCTTCAGCCGCGATGCCGCAGCGCCGAACGCGGCCTGCCGGGGAACGCCGTTTCTGCGCTACCAGCGCGGCGCGAAGATGCTCCAGGACGTGCCGGGTCAGGTGTTCGCGACCGAGGTGCTGCCGGCGCGCGAGTGCACGGCCATCATCTCTGCGAACGCAGCCGACTGGGCCGGCCCGAGGAGCATCTCGTTCCGCTACGACCGCGTCGATGGCGAATGGGTCGGTGGTTACGACATCGACAGCTCCTCCGAGTACCGCGAGCAGGTGCTGACGCGCCGCGACCTCGACGCGCAGCTGGCGAAGGCGATGACCGACCACTGGACCGAGGGCGTGTCGGCCGTGAAGCTCGTCTACGGCGTGGGCTCGCAGGAGGACCCCGGCCCTCGCGTGATGGTCTATCGGCAGGGCGTGCGCGCGCCCGAGTTCGTTCCTCCAAGCGAGGGGCTGTCGGCCTGCTGGCAACGGTTCAAAGATCACATCGAGCGTGGCCGCTGGCGTCTCTATTCCGCAGAGGTGAAGCAGGAGAAGGCCGGTGCGCCGCTGGCCGAAGGCGACACGGTGCAGGCGCGGTACGGCCGCTAAGCGCTGCGGGGCGAGCGCAAGACACTCGAGCGGGTGGTCGTGTGCAAACTCGATTGATGACGCGGGTCATTGGCCTTCGCTGCGACAAGCCGGGTGGGGTGACGTCGTTCGCGTGAATGCACTGATGCGTTCCTTCACCCTGGAGTTCCCCATGAAGTCGATGTTCGCAGTCGTCGCCGGCCTCGTCGTTCTCATCTCCACCTCGAGCCAGGCGGCCGATGCCAAGGCCTGTGGCGACACGGTCGTTTCCCGCGCCAAAGCGCTGAACGTTCTCGGAGCCGGCGGCGAGCAGATGGCCCGCGCCATCTGTACCGACTTGAAGCAGGCCGACCGCGACACGTTCACCACCTGCGCGAAGAACGCCACCACGAAGGACGCCATCGACGCGTGCATGCGCACGGCTGGCCGCAAGGCGATGGGTCGCTGAAGCCGAGTCAGGCGCGTTCGAGCAGCGGCCTTCGTTCAGCGTCGAGCGTGAGCGTGAGTTCGGCGTCAGCTCGCCACAGCTCGTAGGCCGGGAGGAAACGCCGCACGTAGTCCTCCACCTCGGCGTCGCTCAGTCCCGGTCGCCCGCTCGCGCGCATCGCCTGCTCGGCTTCGATTCTCCAGCGCACGACCTGACCAACCGACTGCATGCGCAGGGCGATGAAGACGTCGAGCAGCGAGTTCCACGCGTCGTAGGCGCGGAGCAGTTCATTCGGCACTGCGAGCGCTGCGTCGTTCGCCGACTCGACCGGTTTGAAGCCCAGCATCCACCCTTCGAGGAGCACGAGGTCGACGCGGCCGCGAACCCAGGTGACGTCGCTGCTGCGGTCTCCGCGCCCGGCGTGCGCCGACTTGTCGTAGCGGGGCAGGGCGACGTCGCGACCATCACGGAGCGCGGCCAGCACCGAGGCGCCGAGCGGCACGTCATGCGTCCCCGGGTACCCGCGGTGCTCGAGGTACCGATTGCCGGGATGACGGGCGGCCAGCGTGAGCTGCTCGTCACGCCGCAGGTAGAAGTCGTCGACCGACAGGCTCACCGCGCGGAGGCCGAACACGTGCGAGAAGACGCCCACCACACTGCGGGTCAGCGTCGTCTTGCCGGCACCCTGCGGTGCGTTGAGCCCGACCATCAACGGTGAGCGGTGTGAGGCGCGCTCCTTGAGCCACATCGCGAGCGGCACGGTGAGCCAATGAATACGAACGTCGCGGTTCGGGCCGTCGGGCAGTTCGTGCTCGAGCCACGTGGCGGCGTGTTTCCACTCCGCCGCGTTCACCGCGCCTGCGCGCTCGAGCGCTGGCCACAGGGGACCGCTCCTGGCGAACGGCGTCGTCATGGCGCGAAGTCATCTACGATGCCCGCCGCATGTCTACCCCGCGTTCGAGCGTGACCGCCGCCGTGCTGTTGGCCGCGCTCGGCTACTTCGTCGACATCTACGACCTGGTGCTGTTCTCGGTGTTGCGCGTCTCGAGCCTGAAGTCGCTCGGTGTCGACGACGCGAGCCTGGTGCCGACTGGTGGCCTGCTGCTCGACCTGCAGCTCGGCGGCATGATTCTCGGTGGCGTCGCGTGGGGCGTGCTGGCCGACAAACGGGGCCGGCTCACCGTCTTGTTCGGCTCCATCGTCATGTACTCGCTCGGCAACCTCGCCAACGCGTTCGTCGACGGCGTCTGGGCGTACGGCGCGTGCCGGCTGCTCGCGGGCTTCGGGCTGGCGGGCGAGCTCGGCGCCGGCATCACGCTGGTGAGCGAGCTGTTGCCGAAGGAGCGTCGCGGTCTCGGCACCACCATCGTCGCCAGCATCGGGCTCTCGGGCGCGCTCGCGGCAGGCCTCATCGGTGACGCGCTGGTGACGCGACTGCCGCTCGAGGGCTGGCGTTACGCGTACGCGCTCGGCGGTGGTGTCGGGTTGCTGCTGCTCGTGTTGCGGCTCAGCGTCTTCGAGAGCGGGTTGTTCGAGCGCACGAAGTCGGCGCACGTGCCGCATGGAGACATTCGACAGCTG
This sequence comes from Archangium sp., assembly GCA_016793585.1. The sequence continues at coordinate 2,800 of JAEUJR010000145.1, read as the reverse complement.
CTGTTGCCGATGGAGCGCGGGCTTCGATTTCTGCGCGTCATCGTCGTCGGCATGCCCATCTGGTTCGTGGCGGGCGTGCTGTTCGTCTTCTCGCCTGAAATCGGCCTCGCGCTCGGGCTGCCGCAGAAGCCCACCGGAGGGCAGACCATCTTCTGGGCGTACACGGGCGTGACCATCGGCGACCTGCTGAGCGGCTTCGTGAGCCACGCGGTGAAGAGCCGCAAACGCGTCATCGGCGTCTTCTTGAGCTCGGTCGCGCTCAGCGTCATCGCGCTGCTCACCATCGGCGGGCGCTCGATGACGACGTACTACGCGCTCATGGCAGTGCTCGGCTTCACCACGGGGTACTGGGTGCTGTTCGTGACGACGGCGGCCGAGCAGTTCGGCACAAACCTGCGCGCCACCGTGACGACCAGCGCTCCCAACTTCGTGCGCGGCGCCGCGATTCCCATCACCGCGGTGTGGATGTCGCTGAAGGTCTCGATGGGCACGATTCCCGCGACGATGACGGTGGGCCTCGTGTGCATCGCGCTCGGGCTGTTCGCGCTGTGGGGCATGCCCGAGAGCTACTCTGCCGACCTCGACTTCGTGGAGCGCTGAGACGCACCCTTCGCGCACAGATCGATCAGCTGGCCCGCTCGGGAACGGTCGTGCCGGTTCGCAGAGGCGAGCTGTTGCTGCGGGAAGGTGAGGTCGCCGAGCACGCGTTTCTCGTACGCCAGGGCGCGCTGCGCTCCTTCACCACGCCCAACGCGCGTGACGTCACCTTCCAGTTCTTCCTCGAGGCAGGTTCGCGCGCGCTTCGAGCGACTCACGCCCTGAAGGCTTCACGCCGGCTGCACGAAGTTCAGTCGGTAGCCGTCGGGGTCGGTGACGATGAGGTCGCGCGTGTGCCACGGCTGCACCTCGGGGCCCTGCATCGGAGCGTTCAGCGACTTCGCGCGCTCTGCCAGCACCGAGACGTCGGTGTCGCTCGTGAAGCACAGCAACACGCCCCAGCCACGTTTTCCCTCGAGCCGCACACCCGTCGGCGTCGCGACGAGCAGCACGTCGCCACTGTCTTGCCAGCGCACGTGAATGAACGTTCCATCGGTTCCGACACGGGTGAAGCCGAGCGCCTCGTAGAACGCGGCTGACGCCTTCGGGTCGAGCACGAGGAGCTTGGTGAACGCCTTCAATGGAGCGCTGCTCATGCGCGCGCCCTTACCGGGTGACGTGCGTCGGTTCCACGGCGGAGATTGGTGGCACCGCCGTGCGACGAGGGCCTGGCCGCTTTCTCGTGACGGGAGCCGAGGCTCACTTCGTGAGCCGGAGCACCAGGCGCGCGTACTCGGAGGACGAAGCGGCTCCCACGTCGGCGAGCACACCGCCGAGCGCGAGCACGCCGATGATGAGCCCCACCGCACCGGCCGCGACGAGCCCACGAAAGACGAGCGGGCGCTGCAGCACGGTGGCTCCTGGCAGCTTCAGCACGGCGCCTGCCATCGAGAGCCCGTGCACGAGGTGGTACCAGCCGCAGAGCGCGAGCAGCAGGTAGTACGGCCAGAAGTACGCGGGCACCCACTGGAAGGTGAACGCCACCCCGTGAAAGCCGGGGAAGACGCCGTACAGCAGCGAGGCGCCGCGCGTGGCGACGACGTGACCGACGACCACGAGCAGCAGGAACCGCCCGCTGTAGCGGTGCAGCCGAACGCGCCACGAGAGCACGTCCTGCTTCGGGCGCTTCACCATGCGCACGACGGCGGTGGTGAGGTGCACGACGAGCGGCACGAAGACGAGCGCCAACTCGAGCACCGGCGCTTGATAGGCGCCGCGCATCGTCTGCTGCGCTCCGTCGTACGTGCCAGCGCCGAGCACCGCGAGCATCTGGTTGATCAGATGAATGAAGAGAAACGCCGCGAAGACCGCACCGCTGATCACCTGCGCCCGAAGCCACCTGGAGTCGTTCATGCTCCTTCAGACGAGCGGCCGCTTCGTGCTGTGACATGTGCCTTGAGCGCGGCGAGCTTGTCGGGGTTCGACACCGTCGACACGCCGTGAATCACCACGCCATCGGTCTCGATCTGCGTCACGTTCACCACCACGTCGTCGAGCAGCATGACGACGCTGGGCTGACCGTTCACGTCCATCACCTCGAACCGCGCTCCCGGCGGCTGCTTCTGCGAGACGCCAATGAAGAACCGCGCCACCCGGTTCGCGCCGGTGATGACGTTGATGGCCGCGCGCACCTTGCCTCCGCCGTCGGTCGTGACCGTCGCGTTCCTCACCAGCAGCTGCTCGACCGCTGCGACGTCTCCTTGCAGCACCGCCCCGAAGAAGGTGCCCAGCATGGCCTGGTGCGCCGACGGGTCCGGTGCGAACCGCGGCTTGCCCGCCGACACGTGCTCGCGCGCGCGATGGAGCAGCTGCCGTACGGCCGCAGGCTCCTTGCCCAGGGCCTTCGCCACGTCGTCATGGGAATAGTCGAACGCCTCGGCGAGCACGTACACCGCGCGCTCCAGCGGAGAGAGGCGCTCGAGCAGGGCGAGGAACGCGAGCGACACGGCCTCGACGTCGATGGCTCCCGGCGACGGCTGCACGTCGTCGGTCAACATCGGCTCGGGCAGCCACGGGCCGACGTACGACTCGCGCTGCACGCGCGCGCTCTTCAAGACGTCGAGGCAGCGGTTCGTCACGACCCGCTCGAGCCACGCCCGCTCCGCTTCGAGGGCAGGGCCTTTGCGTTCGAGCCACGCGAGGTGCGTCTCCTGCACCACGTCTTCTGCTTCGGCCCAGCTGCCGAGCATTCGGTACGCCAGCG
>JAEUJR010000124.1 GCA_016793585.1 Archangium sp. | reverse complement strand
TCGAGATGGCGACGCCCTCTTTGCCGACCTCACCCCGCGACATCGGGTGGTCGGCGTCGTAGCCCATGAGCGCGGGCATATCGAAGGCGGTCGAGAGGCCGGTCATGCCCTGGCTGATGAGGTACTTGAAGCGCTTGTTCGTGTCGGCCGGCCCGCCGAAGCCGGCGAACTGGCGCATCGTCCACAGGCGCGATCGGTACATGGTGGGCTGCGTGCCGCGCGTGAAGGGGAACTCGCCGGGCACGCCGATCTCGTCGAAGCGCTCGCCCTTGCGATCGAGGGCCGTGAAGAGATCGGGCAGCGGAATACCGGAGTCGTTCACGAACTGCGGCCTGCGCGTCGGCATCTTCTCGAGCGACTTCGAGAGCGTCGACTTGCGCCAGCGCGAGACCTCGCTCGACACCTGCTTGAGCGTCGTCGCGTCCCACGTGATGGCTGGGGCCCTCTTCGGCGCGGCCTTCTTCGCCGCTTTCACCGGTGCCGCCTTCTTCTTCGCGACCGGCTTCTTGGCCTTCGACTTCGACAGGGAGACCTTCTTCGCGCTCTTCGCCATGGGCGGCCCAATAGCATCGGGGCCCCGGGCCAGCCAGACGATGGGTTTGCGGGGTGCGTCAGCGGCGTTTCGACCAGGCGCCCAGGCGGGCGATGCCCTCGGTCAGCACCGGGTCGGTCTTGCAGAACGCGAAGCGCGCCAGGCCATGCACCGCTGGAGCGTGCTCGGGGCTGAAGAAGACCGAGGGCGGAATCGCGGCGACGCCGGCCTCTTCGATGAGCCGCCGGCAGAAGGCGACGTCGTCTTCACCTCCACGCCGGAAGCCCTCCGTGCCAGCCATGACGAAGTAGCTGCCGTGTGGAACGAGCGGCTGGAACCCGGCGGCGCGCAGGCCATCGACGAGCAGATCGCGGCGGCGGCGGTACTCCTGGGCGAAGTGCGCGAAGTACGAGTCGGGCAGGCGCAGCGCTGCCGCGATGGCCACCTGAAACGGGTGCGCGACGGCGAAGGTCACCCACTGGTGCGCCTTCTGCGTCGCCTTCACCAGCGGAGCCGGCCCGATCGCCCAGCCGATCTTCCACCCCGTGAACGAGAAGCTCTTGCCGCCGCTCGAGAGCGTGAGCGTCTGCTCGGGTTGCAGCGTCGCCGGCCGCAGGTGCCGCTGCGGGGCGTAGACCAGGTGCTCGTAGACCTCGTCGCTCAGCAACGTGGCGCCGCGCGCGCTGACGAGCTGATGAATGAGCACCAACTCCTCGACGGTGAAGACCTTGCCGGTCGGGTTGTGCGGGGTGTTGACGATGCAGACCTTCGTCTTGTCGGTGAAGGCCGCGCGCAGCTCGCGCTCGTCGAACCACCATGCGCCGTCGGGCGTCGACGGAGCGCGCAGCTGCACGAACTTCGGCACGCCGCCCGCCATCTGCACGCTCGCGAGGTACGAGTCGTAATAGGGCTCGAAGAGCACGACCTCGTCGCCCGGGTTCACCAACCCCATGATCGCGTCGAAGATCGCCTCGGTCGCGCCGCTGGTGACGGTCACCTCGGTGTCAGGGTCGATCGTCTGCCCGTAGAATCGCTTCGAGTGATCGGCGATCGCCTGGCGCAGCGTGGGGTTGCCCGTGGTGACGCCGTACTGATTCACGCCCGCGCGAATCGCCTCGAGGGCGGCCTGCTTCACCTCGTCGGGCCCGTCGAAGTCGGGGAAGCCCTGGCCGAGGTTCACGGCCTTGCGCTGCACGGCGAGTCTGGAGATCTCGGTGAAGATCGTCGTGCCGAACGGAGCGACGCGGGAACTCTCGGGGGTCATGCTCCGCTGTTTGTCACGAACCCATCGACAGCCACAGCATGACGAGACCACCAAGTGTCAGCACCGCACCGAGAATGATGCCGGCGATGCCGAGCTGTCTGCGCCGAGCGGCCTCACGCTCCTGCTGCCGGCGAGTGGCCTGCTCGACGGCCGACTCCTCGCGAATGGCGCGCGCCGAGCGGGTGATGGGCGCGTCGAGGTGCGGCGAGTCGTCGCTCACCCCGAGCACGTCACGCACGTGCTGAATGAAGCGGTCGCTGCCCTTGTATTGCCTGAGCGCGCGCGTGACTCGCTCGACCCGCGGCTGCTGTGCGCCGTCGTCCCAGGTGATGCCATCGGAGGGCCGGGGTCGCTTCGCGGGCTGCGCGTTCTCACCGGTCTTGAGGCCGCCTTCGCCCCAGACGAGCACGTCTTCGAAGAGCAGCAGCTCTTGCCGGGTCACGCGGCCGTTGGCGTCGACGTCGCTGACCAGCTCTGCGCCCTTGAGCCCGCGGTGCCAAATCGTGCGAACGCCCTGCTCGTCGGGAGGCGACTCCACGGCCCTGATGCGAAACATCGACTCGACCGCCGACACCCGCTCTTCGTCCGTCCGCTGGGACATCGGCGCGAGTGTACGCCCAACCTGCCCCCGCGCGCAGAAACCGGGCTGGCCGTTGTGTGGCAGGTCAGGCCGCGCGATACCCACGGCGTGAAGCGATTCGCCCTGCCCTGCCTGCTGGCCCTCTCCGCTTGTCCACCGCCAAAGCCCCTGCCACCGCCCGACCCACCGACGCGGTGTGAAGCGAAGCTCGACGACCTGATGCTGTTCTCGAAGCTGGGAACGGGCGTCAAGGCGAAGACGATCGAGAGCGCCTCGGAGTTGATCGGCGGCGGCTATGCCCAGGGCCGCGTTGGCGACGTCCTGCTCGCCAACGACAAGGTGCGGGTCGTCATTCAGCAGCCGACACGAACGATCTCGCCCACTCCGTATGGAGGCGCCATCATCGACGCCGATCTCGCGCGTGACGGCCAGCCGGGGCGCGACACCTTCGGAAAGATCTCGCCGCTCTATGCCTTCGGGCGAACGCCGCTCGTGAACAAGGTCGAGATCCTCGAAGACGGGTCGAAGGGTGGCTACGCGGTCGTCGCCGCGACCGGCACCGACACGGTGCTCGACTACATCAACGTCACCAACGTGCTCAGCGACTACCTCGGCGCGGTCGAACTTCGCTCCGACCCGAACGCCGAACTGCCGCTGCTGATGACCACCTATTACGTGCTCTCGCCCGGAGAGACGCGCGTGCGCATGCTGACCGCGTACTGCAACAAGGGCAGCACGCCGATCACCACCATGACAGGTGACCTCATCGAGTCAGGCGGCGAGAACGAGTTCTTCAACCCGCAGGGCTGCACCGGCGGCATGGGCGCGCTGGGCTGTCTCGTCGACCCTGCGACCTGGGTCGGGTACCAGTCGAATGGCGTCGCGTACGGCTACCGCTCGTATTCGTTCCGCGATCGCAAGACGGTGTCGACCAACGCGGTGCTGTCGATCGCGGGCGTCGTCGGCGTGATGGCGGAAGGAAAAGACCGCGACGGCCTGCTGTCGTGGACCTCGACGACCCGCGAACCGGTCGGAGCCTTCGGCATTCTGCCCGTCGAGCCGCGGCTGTTCCTGCGCGACTTCTTCATCGAGCAGGATCTCGCGCGCGTGCAGGCTTCGATGCTCGCGCTCGACGGAGCCTCGCGTTCACGGCTCGACGTCACCGTGCTCGACGGCGCTGGTCAGCCGGTGCCGCAGGGTCGAATCGCGGTGAACGCCGCCGAGACCGGCAAGCCGATCACCGTCGCCATCGCCGACGCGCAGGGCAAGGCGCGCTTCGACGTGCCCGTCGGCAACTATCGAGTCTCGACCGGAGCCTTCGGCGCGGCGCTCGAGAACCCAGTCGACGTCTCGGCGCCCAGCACCGGTGAGGCGATGGTGACCGTTCGCCAGGGAGCGAAGCGCACCTTGACCGTCACCGTTCGCGACCCGTTCATGCAGCCGCTCGCCGCGAAGGTGGTCGTGAAGTGCCCTTCTGGCATCTGCCCGAACGAGCTCTCGAAGCTGCGGCCCTTCTTCGACGTCGAGGCGACGCCGAGTGAGATCCAGGCGATCGAGTTCGTGCCCGCCTCGGGGACCATCGCGATTCCCCTGCCCCCGGGCAGCTACGAGGTCTTCGTCACGAAGGGGCCTGAGTTCTCCGCGTTCCCCGACTCGTTCCCCACTCGCGGGCAGGCGATCGATCTCGCGACCGCCGATGCACGCGTCGACGCCACGCTCGCGCAGGTGGTGGACTCGACAGGGTGGATCAGCGCCGACCTGCATGTGCACGCGGTGGGCAGCCCCGACAGCTCGGTCGCCAACGCGGTGCGGGTGGCCTCGTTCGCAGCCGAAGGCGTCGACGTGATGGTGTCGACCGACCACGACGCCATCACCGACTTCGCGCCGGTCGTTCGTGATCTCGGGCTGCAGTCGTCGATGGCCACCATGATCGGCGTCGAGGTGACGCCTTTCGACTACGGCCACCAGAACGCGTTTCCCGTGACGGTGCGTGACGGGCCTGGCGGTGGCGCCTTCGACTGGGCCGGCGGCGATGGCCCGGCGCTGCGCCTCGACCAACTGTACGGCGGCCTTCGCGAGGCGTACCCGAACGTCGTGGTACAGATGAACCACCCGCGCGGTGGCCAGGGCTCGTCGCTCACGCAGCTCAAGGTCGACACCGCGCGCGGAACGTCGGCCGCAAAGCCCGAGACCTACCGCATGGCGCCGAACCCGGCTGCGACCGCCGACGACACGAAGCTGTTCTCACTCGACTTCGACGCCATCGAGATCATGAACGGCACCGCGGCCAGCATCGCCGTCACCAACGATTGGATGACGTTTCTCTCGCGCGGCTGGGTGAAAACGGCGACCGGCGTCTCTGACACGCATGACCGGCACTCGACGACGGGTGGCTACGGCCGAACGTGGATCTTCCTCGGAGCGAACGCGACGACGGCCGGGTTCACGCCCGCGGCCTTCACCACCGCCATGAAGCAGCACCGCGCGATCGGCTCGTCGGGGCCCTTCGTGACGATGACGGCGGCTCGCGCTGGCGGAATGCCGGCGGCCATCGGCGACACGCTCTCGGTTCCTGCCAACACGCCCATCGAGCTGACGGTCGACGTGCAGGCTCCGGAGTGGATGCAGTTCGACTCCATCGAGATCCTCACCCACGCAGCGGGTCGCGAGTCGTCGAATGGCGTGTCGAACAACGAGTGGCCGGCGACGCGCGTTCTGCAGAAGAAGGCCCTGCCGATTGGAACACTGCCCCTCGAAGCGGTGCCCGGGCTCAACGGCTTCACGGCTCGTCGCGTTCACGTCGTCGAGAAGTTCACCGTCACGCCCACGGCCGACACCTGGTTCGTCGCCTTCGTTCGCTCGAGCAGCGCGGCAAGAACGTTGGCTCCGATGGCGTGGACTGGCGTGCGCTGCACCAACGGCGTGTGCCGCGCGACCGACAACCGCGCTGACGCCTTCACCAACGCCATTCTCGTCGATGCCGACGGCTCGGGCGCCTACGACGTGTTCCCGCTGCAGCCTGGCCAGCCGTTGAAGAAGGCCCAGCCGGTGACGAAGCGCGCGCCGCACGAGCCCACCGCGGCCGAGTTCGACGCGATGCTCGAGCAGGTGCTGCGGCACGACCACTCGGAGCGCTGAGTGGCGTGGGTCGACGAGCTCGGTGAGGCCGTGCGCGGTCCGCGAATGGATCGGATCGAGGCGCTGCGCCGGGCAGTGCCAGACCAGGTCGAGGGCGCCGACGTCGCGCCGATCATTCGTCGCGTCGCCGAGCTGCTGGGCCGCCCCGCCGACGATGTGCGGCCTGAACGACTCGCGTGGTGGCTCGATGCGCTGTTGCTCCAGAAGGTGATCCGCGTTCCCCAGTCGCGCAACCGCGTGATGCTGCCGGTGCTGTTCGCGATGGTGGCGATTCTGCTCGGCCTGCTCATCGGGCGCCTCGCGGCGGCCGGCGTCATGGTGATCGGCCTCGTGATCTGGGCGAGTCGCGCGGGCGGAGCGGTGCAGCAGCGTCAGGGCGATTGGCTGCGCCTGGGTGACGTGATCTTCGACCTGAGAAACGTTCGCCGCGAGAAGCTGGGCCCCGACTGGTACCTGCTCGAAGGGCACCGTGTGCCGACGGCGGTGTTGATCGAGCTGGGCGTCGTGCGCGAGTGATCAGTCGTTCGGCGCGGGGGTGTAGATCCACGCGTCGGCCAGCACGTCGCCCGTGGGGTTGGCCGTCGTCTCGTTGAGGCCACCCGTCACCAGCACCGAGCCATCGAGCAGCAGCGTGCAGGTGTGCAGGTACCGACCGATCGTCAGGTTCGGAGCGCTCTGCGTCGTCGGCATGCCCTGGGGATCGTTGCGAACGATCACCGTGGTCGTCTCAGACCGCGACATCATGCCGTTCGAGTCCGCCGTGCGGCCGCCGACCGCGAGCACCGACTTCCCATCTTGCAGGGTGACGGCGCAGAGTTCGCCACGAAGGCCGATGTCGGGGCCGCGCGCGACCGTCTGAACGCCGGCCTGAACGATCTCGCTCGTCGGCATGGGCATGGTGACGGGCTTGAGCGCGGTGACATCGCTGTACCCGCCGAGCAGCAGCATGTCGCTGCCATCGCGAAAGGTGACTCCCGCGGCCGAACGCCGACCCGGTGTCGCGATGCGGGGCGGCGCCATCTGCGCGACCTGCCGGAACGCGGCCGACATGTCGTCCCACGCGAAGAACACGACCTCTTCCTTGAGCGTGGTGCCGTCATGGCCGCCAGCGACCGCGACGAACTCGCCCGACTTGACCGCCGCGGCCGTCGTGTCGACTCGGGGCTGCGTCACGCCCGCGACGATGCGAGGCGCGGCGCCGTTGCGATCGAGCGGGTCGAACGACTCGACCTCGTTGACCGGCACGAGCCGCGGCCCGGTGCCCGACGTGCTGAACCGCAGGCCACCGACGATCAGCACCTTGCCGTTCTTGTCGATCACCGCGCGGTGCTGCGACCGCGGAATCGCTGGCGGCGTGCTGCGCTGGGTGGCCGTGAACTTGTTCGTGTCGATGTCGTAGACGAGCACCTCGGTCAGCGGCGCGACGACGTTCACGCCGCTGATCACCTGGTACCGCTCGCCGCCCCAGAAGAGCACCTGACGGTTGTTCAGCAGCGTCGCCGTGTGAAACGCCTTCACCTGCTTGTTCACCGAGCCGTCGAGGGCGGCGAACGACAGCTCCTGCGCAGGCGTGAAGAGCCCGGTCGAAGGGTCGAAGATCTCGGTCTGGCCGAGCGCGACGCGGTTCGGGTTCGCGGGCGGGAAGTTGAAGCCACCGGCCAGGAGCACCTTGCCGCTCGGCAGCAGCGTCGCCGTATGAGCAGCGCGCGCAACCCGCATCGACTGGCAGCGATCACGCTCGTTCACGCTGACCGGCTGCGTCCACACGCCGACCTGCCGGAGGATCACCGACTTCTGCAGGTCTGCCTCGGGAATCTCACCATCGATGATGTCGGGCACCGTGAAGGGCAGCGTCTTGCCGATCGAGACGACACGTCCTCCGGCGGCGGGGTCGTTGTCGTAGGCGCGCACTTCGATGACGCGGTTGGTGCCAGCGGGAATCTCGGGCAGCACGGCCGTCTTGGTCGAGGCGGGCGTGAGCGACTCCGGTGGCGTGGTGATGCCGTCTCCCGTGACGCGAATGCGCAGGTACTGAACGCCCTGAAACGGGTTCGCGCTCGCGCAGCCCGTGGTGACGATCGAGAGGCCGTACTTCACCTCTTTGGGCGCGCACGACGTTCCCAGCGCCACAGCCATCATTCCGAAGATCAGCCGACGAATCACCACGACGCCGTCACCGTTCCCGTCACGGGCCGAGTGGCCTCGCGAATGCCGAAGTACGCGCCAACGCCCGCGCCAGCTGCTGCGACTCCGCCAACGACCACCCAGACCCAGACCGGCACCGAAGGCTTCACCGTGGGCACGGGCTCGACGGGCGCCTCCACTGGCGCCTCGACGTCGACCACGTTCGCCGGCTTGTCGAGCACCCTGTCTTTGGGCTGCAGCACCACCTTGGTCTTGCGATCGGGCGCCGCCACCGAGAGATCTTCGCCGTTCGGGTCGACCTTCACCGGCTCCTTCGCGACGACCGCGACCGTCTGGGTCTTCTTCGTCACGAGGCTGAACGGAGGGTTGGTGGGGTTCCCCAGCGAGGCGGTGCGCTTGAGCACCTCGTCGGCGAGCTTGAACGATTCGGTGTTGGCAGTGAGCACGTCGACGTCGAAGGTGACGGCTGACAGCTGCGCGAAGGTGCTGCGCTTCGCCGCGAAGAGCGCGGTGCCGGCCGAGAACTGCGTGTCGCTGACGCGGTAGACGATGCCGATGAGCGCGTAATCGGCGCCCGCGGCCTTGCAGTAGGCGGTGAGGCGCTGCGGCATGCCCTCGTCGACCGAGGCGGTGATGTTGGGGTTCGGCACCATGTTCACCGGCGCGCGATCGGGGGGCGCTCCGAACGAGGCCTTCACCTTGGCGGTCGTGCCCTTCACCTCGATGATCTGCCCGAACTTCTCGCCGCGGCTACCTTCGACCTTCACGTAGTGCGTGCCCGAAGGAACGTTCTCTTCGGTCGCCGGCACCATGCCGAGATCGCGCCCATCGAGGAACGCGGTCGCGCCAGACGGCCCTTCGATGACGACCTGCCCGCGCGCCTGCTTGTCGAGGCGCTTCTGGGCCTTCTCGAACTCACGCTGGAACACGGGCGGGTAGCCGGGCGGCAGCGAGTAGCCCGGCGCCAGGCGGGCGAGATCGAGCAGCGCGTTCTTCGCCTCCTTCTCTTCGCCGGTGCGGAAGTTCGCGGCGGCCACCTTCACGAGCGCGTCTTGAATCACCTCGAAGTCGGCGGTCGCAGGCTCGGCCAGCATCAGCTCGATGCCCTTCTTGAGCGACGGAATCGCCTCGTCGAAGCGAAGATCGTCGAAGGCCTTCTTGCCCGAGTCGAGCGCAGTCAGCGTCTCGGCCGAAGGGCCCTTCTTCGAGACCGCCTTCTCGGGCGCGGGCTTCGTGACGGGCGGCGCGACCACGTCGATCGCGTCGGAGCGCGACTTCAGCTCGTCACTCACGAGCGCGCCGAACTTGGTGGCGGCCTTGTCGGTGGCCCCTTCGCCCGTCGCGAACGGCACGATGACGAGGCGCGGCTTCTCGGCCACGGCGAAGGTGGCGGTGAGCGCGATGACGGTGGCAACGATTCGGAGGAACATGCGGGGACTCGACTCCGGAAAAATGAGAGATCGCCCGGCGGCAACGTAGGCTTCTCCGACAGTGGCGGTCAATGTAGTACTCGACTGATGCGGCTCTCGCTCGCGACCAGAATTTTCCTCGGCTACGCCGTGGTGCTGGTCACCTTCGGAGCCGTGTCGTTGTTCTCGGTCACCGAGCTTCATCGCGGCCAGGTCGAGATTCGGTTGTTGAGCGAGGGCTACCTGGCGCTGAGTCAAACGGCTGCCACGCTCGAGTCGTTCCAGAAGAACCAGGCGAACGACACGGCGCGCCTGCGCGATCAGACGGACTTCGCGGTGCGGCGCATGATGATTCAGCTCGCGCGCCGGTACTTCTTCGAACAGATGGATCGGAAGCTCGAAGAGGCGCTGACGTTGACCCGGGGCCTCGAGGAGTTCGCGCCCGGCGACGAGATGGCCTTCATCGACGACGTGCAGCGCCGGCTCACCGAGCTCAAGACGAAGTACGGCGAGTACCGCGTGGTGGCCGACGCGGCGTACCTGATTCTCGAGCAGCCGACGCCCGATGCGGCCGCCGCGAGCCTCGCGCTCGATCGCCTGCAAGACGCCGAGACGGCGCTGGGCGCGACGATCAAGCTGCTCCACAGCTCGCTCGAAGCCCGAACCCGTCAACGGGTGGCGCTCACACAGGAGCGGGAGCGTCGAACGGGCGTGGCGATCATCGGCCTCTCGGTGCTCGCCATCGCGGTCGGTCTGCTCGCCACCGGCTTCGCGGCGCGCTCCCTGCGGCCGGTACGAACCCTCATCGACGGCGTCTCGCGCATCTCTCGCGGCGACTACTCGGCCAAGCTGGGCATCACGGGCGAAGACGAGATCGCGGTGCTCGCGCGCGAGTTCGACGCCATGGCGCGATCGCTCGCCGAGCGTGAAGCGCAGCTCGCCCAGAAGCAGGAGGCGCTGCTCAGGGCCGAACGGCTGGCGGCGGCGGGCCGGGTCTCGGCACAGGTCGCCCACGAGGTGCGAAACCCGCTCTCGAGCATCGGGCTCAACGTCGAGATGCTGGGCGATCAGCTCGAGGCCGCGACGTTTCCCGACGCGCAAGACGGCCAGGAGGCCAGGCGCCTGCTCTCGGCCGTCACCCGCGAGGTCGATCGCATCACCGAGATCACCGAGGAGTACCTGAAGATGGCGCGCCTGCCCGCGCCGGCCTTGCGCAACGAAGACCTCGTCGAAATCGTGCAGAGCGTGATCGGCTTCTCGAAAGAAGAGCTCGAGCGGGCGCAGGTGACTGTCTCGACGTCGCTGCCTCCGGCGCCCCTCACCATTCAGGCCGACGAGGGCCAGCTTCGTCAGGTCTTCCTGAACCTCTTCCGCAACGCGCGCGAGGCGATGACCGCGGGCGGAGCGCTCACGATCTCGGTCACCCGGGAGGCGTCGGAGGCCGTCGTGCGCGTGGAAGACACCGGCCCCGGCCTGCCCAGCGAAGTGCGCGAGCGCCTCTTCGAGCCGTTCTTCTCGACGAAGGCACGCGGCACGGGCATCGGCCTCTCACTCTCGAGACAGATCGTCGAAGCCCACGGCGGAAAGATCGGCATCGACGATTCCGTGCAGCACGGCACCACCTTCGTGATGAGGTTCCCGCTCTCGTGAGCTTCAAGGTCTTCAAAGACGTTCTGCCGTCGGGCCTCACCTGCATCACCGTCGAGACGAAGCACCTGCACA